>JBBIMS010000185.1:0-4450 GCA_037444285.1 Candidatus Aminicenantota bacterium
AAATTGAGGGTCAGGTCTTGCAATATCACTTTTCCTGCTCACCCTCTAAATATCTCTGCAAAAGGTATATCCCTATGGAACTTGGGCTTCATAATCTCCTTTATATTCCAACTGTGAAATTATCCAGTCCTTTGTTAAACAGGATATGCTCTTCCCATAACCTGCTGAAGCTACTCCACTTTCATTCCCCGTACTCTCAAAAATAACACCCCTTAAGGCTCCCCCCGATAAAATCCTCTTTAGATCTCTATCTGCAGATGATATATTGTTTTATTTTATACTTTAAAAATCGTATTTTTCGGGTTAAAATTTTGACTTAAGATTTGTATACAAAATCGAATTCTCCATGAAAGAGAAAACTCTTTCCAAAATTATCCTTCCCCTCTTTTGTTTTTTCACTCTGGTAATAACTTTATCTCCTGGAGAGATTACTGTTGGTGCCTTCTACTATCCATGGTGGAGACCAAATTTTTTCACTCACACTGTTGCTAAGCCAGCTTTATGGACATCTTGGGAAAAAGAGAGAAAAATTGAATTTAGAAGATTCCCAATTGAACTTGAAAAAATTATTTTAATATTTCACAAATACAATACTTCAATTCCCCAGGTGGCAAAAGTCCATATTGAGCAGGCTCAAAAAGGAGGAATTGATCTTTTCGCCCTTGAATGGACAGGACCATACCCCACGACTATTCCAGGAGCAATTTTTACTGAATTCGATATCGAAAGGGGGTTCCTGCCTGCTTTGAAAGAATTCCCTTCTTTCAAATTTTGCATATTTTACGACCAGACAATAAGAATGTGGTGGAGGCACGGGCTACCTGAAAATGAGGCTTATAATTTTGACAATCCAAAAGTAAGGGATACCTTCCTCACAGATATTCTTTATATATCTAAAAAATATTTCAGCCATCCCAATTATTTTAAAGTTAATGAAAAACCTGTTATATGGCTTTATCTAACAAGACTTTACCAGGGCGATTTCTATGGGGTATTCAATGAACTAAGAAAACTCCTGAATAGAAATGTTTATTTCATCGGTGATGAGCTTTTCAGCACCCATAAAATTAGCGAAGAGAAAATTAAAATTTTTAACGGAATTGGATGTTACGGAACAGGGCTGGATGCTCTCTCATACAGGGACGGAGCAAATGCTAAAGAAGTAATAGATATTGCAATACCTTTTTATCGGGAATGGAAAAAGAAAATAGAAGATCTAAAAAATTTTGATGGAGAAAGGATCCTTTTTATATATCCTGTTGAACCACAATTTGACGATGACCATCTACCTGGAAGACCCACTTACGGAGAGTTTTATTGCGATTCCCCGGAAGACTTCGAGTATCTATGTGAAAAAATAAAAAATATAATCCCTTCTGAAGGAGGGATTGCTTTTGCAACAAGTTTCAACGAGTGGTATGAAACCACTGCTATTGAGGAATGTTCTAACCCATCAATGCCTTTCAGATATAATTGGGGAGATAGTTTTTTGAGAATTCTCAAAAAGGTCTTTAAAAATGGATGAAATGAATTTTTCAGTATTTGTATAACCAACAAAACCAGTCTACCAAAAATGATCTATGGTTCTCTTGACCACAAAATTACTCCTTGTTATGATTTATTATAGCCATGCCCGGATGGCGGAATTGGTAGACGCAAGGGACTTAAAATCCCTCGGTGCGCGAGCACTGTGCCGGTTCGAGCCCGGCTCCGGGCATTAGAATTCTTTAATTTTGTTTGCGCAAAATAAGGAGGAATTAAAAATGAGAAGATTTCTTGCAATTTTAATTTTAGGAGGTTTCGCTACAATGGTTTCTCCAATGAGCCAGCAAGAGAAAGAGTTTTCAGAATTTCTTGAGAATCACCTGAAAATTGTTGAGCCTTTATTCAAAGAAACAGCCCTCACTTACTGGAACGCAACTGCTTTCGGCAAGGATGAGGACTATCAGAAATACAGTGAGCTACAGATTAAAATGAGGGAAATTTACAGCAACCGGGATGATTTCAAAAAAATTGAATCCTTCAAACTTTCCGGTATGATAAAGGATCCTTTATTGAAAAGGCAACTCGATCTCCTTTACCTTGCCTATCTTGAAAATCAAGTGGACAAAGAACTTCTAAAAAAGATTGTAGAACTATCGACAAAGGTTGAGCAGAAATTCAATACCTTTAGAGGAAAAATAGACGATAGAGAAGTCTCAATGAACGAGATAAAGGAGATTTTGAAAAAGGAGACTGATAATGAGAAAAGAAAGAAAGCATGGGAAGCATCAAAGCAGGTCGGGGATCTGGTTGCTGATGATTTAAAAAATCTTGTTAGACTAAGAAACAGAGCGGCAAGGGAAGCTGGGTTTCAAAATTATTATGTTATGATGTTAGCATTAAGGGAACAGGATGATAAGGAGCTTGAGAAAATATTCACTGAATTGAAAAAACTCACTGACGAACCTTTTAAAAAAATAAAAGAAGAGGTTGATTCAGTACTTTCAAAAAGATATGGGATTAAAGTTGAAGAAATGAGACCATGGCACTATCATGATCCCTTCTTCCAGGAACCTCCATCAATTTTTGAAATAGATCTTGATAAATACTACGAGAAAATGGATATTCTAAAAATAGCAACGGATTTTTATAGAAGCATAGGACTTCCCGTTGATTACATTCTTGAAAGGTCGGATCTTTACGAAAGGGACAAAAAATATCCTCACGCTTACTGCATTGATATTGACCGATTGGGTGATGTAAGAGTGATGCTTAACCTCCGCAATAACCTCGATTGGATGGGAACTCTTCTCCATGAGCTTGGTCATGCAGTCTACAGTAAAAATATTGACTCGAAACTACCCTATCTTCTAAGAACTGAAGCCCACATATTCACAACTGAAGCATCAGCTATGTTCTTTGGAAGGCTTGCTCAGAATGCAAGATGGATGGAGGGGATTAAGATCATTGACTCCGAAGAAAGGGAAAGGATTGAGCCTTTACTCAATAAAAGTCTGAAACTTTCCCAGCTTGTATTTGCAAGGTGGGCTCAGGTAATGAGAAACTTTGAAAGAGAACTTTATAAAAATCCTGAAAGGGACCTGAATGCTCTATGGTGGGAGATGGTGAATAAATACCAGTTTGTCAACAAGCCTGAGGGAAGGGAAGGAAAAAACGATTGGGCAACAAAGATTCATATCTGCTCATCCCCTGTTTATTACCATAATTATATGCTCGGTGAACTCCTTGCATCCCAGCTCCATTACTATATATCTGAGAAAATTCTTAAAGAGGATCCAAAGAAAGTTTCATATTACGGAAAAAAGGAAGTTGGAGAATGGCTGAAGAAAAACTTCTACGGTCCTGGGGCATCCCTTCCCTGGAATGAGCTAATAAAGAAAATGACCGGCGAACCTCTGAACCCTAAATATTTTGTTATGCAGTTTGTGGAGGATTGAAGAGTTAGAGCTCAGGAAAACCTTGTTTTAAAAAGTTTTGTTGCCTAATTAATCTATTTCGATTAAAATAAAAGATAATGAAAAAATACTATTTAACAACACCAATTTATTATGTAAATGATGTTCCCCATATCGGGCATGCTTACACTACAGTTATTGCTGATTGTATTTCAAGATTCAGAAAACTCCTTGGATATAAAGTTTTCTTTCTGACAGGAACTGATGAGCACGGACAAAAAGTTGAAAAGGCAGCTCTCTCTCAGAATCTCAAGCCAAAGGAACTTGCTGATAAAGTTGTTGTGAGGTTCAAAAAACTATGGGAAGACCTAAATATAAATTATGACCATTTTATAAGAACAACCGATGAAACTCATGAAAGAGGGGTAAAGGAGATATTTAAGAGAATAATGGAGAAGGGGGACATTTACAAAGGAGTTTACTCTGGTTGGTACTGCATATCCTGCGAAAATTTCCTTCCTGAGTCAGCGCCCTTTAATAAGGATGGAGTTAAAAATTGCCCTGACTGTGGAAGACCTTCAGAGATTGTATCAGAAGAATGTTATTTCTTCAGACTCTCAGCATTCAGATATAAATTATTAGAATTTTACGAAGAAAATCCAAATTTTGTAATACCCCAGTCAAGAATGAACGAAGTTGTCTCCTTTGTAAAGAGTGGGTTAAAGGACCTTAGCATAACAAGATCAACAGTAAAATGGGGCATACCTGTCCCGGGTGACGAAAACCAGACAATATATGTATGGTTCGATGCCCTTAGCAATTACATCACAGGAATTGGCTATGGATGGGAAGAGAGCAAATTCAAAAATTTCTGGCCTGCAAATGTTCACATAATTGGAAAGGACATTTTGAGATTTCATGCAGTATACTGGCCAGCCTTTCTCATGTCAGCAGATCTTCCCCTTCCAGAGCATGTTCTTGCCCATGGATGGTGGCTTAAGGATGAGACAAAAATGTCTAAATCGAAAGGGAATGTTCTTGACCCCTATCTA
>JBBIMS010000186.1:0-4435 GCA_037444285.1 Candidatus Aminicenantota bacterium
CAGCCTGCTGGGAGGTAAAGGAGAAAAGAGAAAGGATAAAAATAAAGAGAATAAATCTTTCCCTGACTCCATCCTCAGAGGATGAGCTTTTAAAAGATATTTCAAGAGCTATTACAAAAAGAACAAAAATTATAAGCATAAGTCACATTCTATGTACAAATGGGACTATACTTCCGGTAAAGAGAATTTGTGAGATGGCGTCTTCGAAAGGGATTCTGACCCTTATTGATGGAGCCCATGCTCCTGGAATGATAAAACTTAATATAAAAGATATTGGATGCGATTTTTACGCAGGCTCTTTCCACAAATGGCTTCTCGCTCCAAAAGGAACAGGCTTTCTTTACATCAAAAAAGATAAAAACCATCTCCTCCATCCAATTATTGCCAGTGAAGGATGGAATGAACTTTCAAAATTTTCCGATAGGTTCTCCCTTGGAACAATAAACAATTCGTTACTCGTTGGTCTTAAAAGAGCCTTTGAGTTTCAAAATAATATAGGAAGGGAAAAGATTGAGCTTCGAATCAGAGAACTCAACACCTATTTAAGGCAAAAATTAAGGGAGATCCCAAATTTAGAAATAAAATCACCTTCAGACCCAAGGCTTTACTGCGGTATGGTTGCCTTCAAAATAAATGGAATAAATTCAGAGGATGTTTGCAGGATTCTGAGGGAGAGGTGGAAGATAGAGACAAGGTTTGTCCATGAGTACTCCCACAATCTTGTTAGGGTATCAACCCACATATACAATACCTCTTCAGAAATAGACCATTTCTGCTCAGTTTTGAGGGAAATAATAAAAGGAGTTTAGAGAATTCTGAGGAAGTATTTCCCCCTTCTCCTTCTTTTATTTATTCCATTATCCCGATTATTTTACTTATATAAAGAAGAGTTTTACCAGAGAATTTTCATCCTTTTAACAATAATCCTCATCCTTTTTATTTACCTATATATATTCAGATATGGAAACCTTGAGAAAGTAAAGAAAATAATTGAAAATTTTGAAAAATTAAGTTTAAAAAAAATTCTAATTCTCCTTTTTCTAATCTCTCTTCTAATTTTCAATTTTTCCCTTCTTTTTTCCTTAAAAAATGGTCTTGTTTACTTAGGGGATGAACCCCACTATCTCCTAATTTCCCACTCAATAATTTTCGACAAAGATGTAAACCTAAGAAATAATTATCTGAATGTTGATTATAAAAGATTTTATCCGGGAGAACTTGGTTTCCATGCCCACTATGGGAAAAAGGGGGGAAATTACTGGTATTCCTTCCATCTTCCAGGACTTCCTTTTCTCATGATTCCCTTCTACTGGCTTTCTCTGAAATTTCCCTTTCTGATGAATTATCTGCCAAGAACATTCATCACAATTGTAATTTCCTTTTCTGGGCTCCAGCTTTTTCTTCTTCTATACCAGTTGGGAATTTCAAAATTCAATTCATTTTTGGCCTGGTTTCTTTACTCCTTCTCCTCTCCAATCCTTTTTTTCTCATTCCACATTTACCCTGAGCCAATATCCCTTTCCCTTTCTTTCTATTTAATAAGAAAATTCATTTTTTTTAATTTCAAAAAATTGGACTGGATCTTTGTTGCTCTCTCTTTCCTTCTATTTCCATGGCTCGGTGCAAAATACATCCTCATCGCATTACCAATTATTATTTTTGGCTTCTATTTCTCTTTAAAACAAAAAAGCTCTCTAAAAATTATACTATTCTCTCTTTCATCCCTTTTAATCTCATATTTAACCTTTCTTTTCTTCCTCCATCAGTGGTTTGGGAGCTTCTCCACCCTCTCCCTTTATCATGGTGTTTTGACAAAGGAGAATGTTTCCTACATTAAAGATTTGTTAATTCACAGAATTCCTTTAACCATGAGAATAGAAACCTTTTTAGGATATTTTTATGACCAGAGGGATGGTTTTCTCTTCTACTCCCCCCTTTATTTCTTCTCTTTCCTTGGATTTTTTGAGATGGTAAAGAGAAAAATGGCAGATGCAATCTCCCTTTTATTAACAGCAGTTCCCTTTCTGCTAAATTACTCCTTCCTTACCCACAGGGGAGGGGCAAGCCCTCAGGCAAGACCAATTCTTCCTATTTTCTTCATTTTTCCCATCTTCCTCTCATATTTTTTAGAATTTGGAAAGGGAAGATTCTTTAGATTCCTCTTCTTCTCATCAATAATAATTTCGATAATATTTTCTTTTATTCTTCTAAAAAACCCCCTTTTCCTCTACCAACCAACAACTCATGAAGTAACTGAAAGGAGCGGAGCTCTATTTATATATCTAAGTAATTTCTGGTTTCCACTTCCATCCTTCCTTCCATCCTTTATAAAAGCAGACACTTCTTATTATTTACCCAATTATATCTGGATAGCTTTAACAGCTATCTTTGTTTCTGGATACCTTCTCCGACAAAAAATAAAAGTAAAAATGGATTTCGAAACATTGGGAATAATTCTCCTTTCTGTCTTTTTTTCCATTTATTTCGTTCTATTCCCTCGAGGTTATTTGCATGGGAGCAAAAAAGTTATTTACAATCTAAAAACAAAGGTCTCGTTCCATTCAATACCTGAAAATGTAGAGATAGAAAGGGAAAAGATTGTTGTTAATGGAAAGGGGAAATTTATAGTTCCTTTTACATCCTTTGAAAAAATTGACCAAATATTTATTTCCTATGAAGGAATTGGGAAAATTCTTATGGGAGATCAAATAATTTCAAGAAATGAAACCCTTAAAAATCCCTCCTTTATTAAATTTAAAGACCGCTATTTATACCTCTTGCGAATCCTTTCAGAAGGTAGAATGGAGATAAGGCTTCTCCCCTCATTGGGAAAACGGGCATAAGCATCAGAATCCCATCCATCCCTCTTCCCGCTCATGTAAAGTTTGTAACCGAGGGAGGCTACCATTGAGCCATTATCTGTGCAATGCCTTGGAGACGGAATGTAAACAGCAATTCCTCTCTCTTTCATTCTATCTGAAATCCTTCTCCTCAACTCACTATTTCTTGCCACTCCTCCGCTTACAATAATTGATTTTACATTGTAATCCCCAAGAGCCTTTTCAATATTAGATAGTATGTGGTCAATTATAATTTTCTGAAAACTTGCAAGAAAGTCTGGGAGCTCCGGGCTTTCTCTTCCAATAATTCCTTTCTTTACATAAAGATAGGCAGCTGTTTTTATTCCAGAAAAGCTAAAATCTAAGCCCCCACCTTTTATAACTGGGATTGAGAATTTAAATTTATCAGGATTCCCGTTTTTAGAGAGTCTTTCAATGGCTGGTCCTCCAGGATAACCAATACCAATAAATTTGGAAATCTTATCAAGAATCTCTCCCGCTGCATCATCCCTTGTCTTTCCCAAAAGTTTGAAATCAAGAGGTTTTTCCATATAAAACATGCTTGTATGACCACCAGAAACAACCAAGGCAAGGACAGGGAATTCGATCCCTTCATTTTCCAGAAAAGCAGATTCTATGTGGGCATGGAGATGGTCAACTCCTATAAAAGGTTTTGATAGAGAATAGGCAAGGGATTTGGTAAAGGTAAGACCTACAAGAAGGGAACCAATGAGACCTGGACCTCTTGTGCAGGAAAAAAGATCAATATCTTTTAAATCCAGTTTTGATTCCATTAAGGCTTCCTTAACAACCCTGTCAATTATTTTAATGTGTTGGCGAGAGGCAATCTCAGGAACAACCCCTCCCCAGGGCTCATGAATGCTATCCTGGGAATAGATTATCTCAGAAAGGATCTCCTTTCCGTCCTTCAAAATTGCCACAGATGTTTCATCGCAGGAGGTTTCAATACCCAAAACTATCATTATGGTTTTGAGATAAGCTCTTTTATTTTAACCAAATTCTCCCTGTAAGGAGGTTTAAAAATTCCAAATTCTGTTATTATTGCTGTAATCAACTGATTAGGAGTAACATCAAAAGCAGGGTTTTCCACCTTCAAATTCCCTAATCTATCAATTCCTTTTATTATAGATTTAATCTCATCCCCCTTCCTCTCTTCTATGGGTATTTCATCTCCACTTTCCAGGTTAAAATCAATTGTTGAAACAGGAGCAGCTACATAAAAAGGAACTGAGTTTTCCCTTGCAAGAACTGATAGGGAGTATGTTCCAATTTTATTGGCAGTATCTCCATTTGTGGCAATCCTGTCAGCTCCGACAATAACTGCTGAAACCTTCCCCTTCCTCATCATCCATCCTGCCATATTGTCAGTTATAAGAGTGAATGGAATTCCTTCCTTTGAGAGTTCGTAAGTTGTCAGTCTTGCTCCCTGAAGGAGAGGTCTTGTCTCATCAACATAAACATGAATTTTTTTTCCCATTCTATGAGCCATCTTTATAACTCCAAGGGCAGTCCCCCAGCCTGATGTTGCAAGTCCTCCTGCATTGCAATGGGTAAGGATAGAAGAGTTATTTGGA
>JBBIMS010000187.1:0-4433 GCA_037444285.1 Candidatus Aminicenantota bacterium
GAATGAATTAAAGACTGTCAAAATAAATCTGCCAAGGTTTAGGATTGGAGAACAGGATAAGAAGAAGATGGAGGAAGAATTTAAGAAATTGGGCCTTCCTTCCAATATAAAGCTTAAATTTCCAGAATATTTCCCACTGTTTAATGTTTTCACTCTGGAAAATAATAAGATCTATTTCAGAACTTTCAAGAAGGAAGATAATAAATCTCTCTGGGTGGTTTGCGATATGAAAGGGAAGGAGCTTAAAAGGATTTTTCTACCTCAGGGAGAAATAGGGACAATTAAAGATGGATACTACTATTGGCTTGAATTTAATGAGGGAAAAGAGGAGTTCATCCTCCATCGTTTGAAAATTTGATTTTGTTTGAAATAGAAAAAATTTTTTGATAAGCTTTTTAAATGCGGAGGTAAAGGATATGAAAAAGGTTTTTATTTTCTTTTTATTTCTGTCATTGATATTTTCACCTGGATGCAAGAAAAAAACAGAGGACATAGGGGTTAGAGTTGATCTTACTTTTCCAGTAACACCCATAACCGACTACTGGCTTACAAAGGTAAAATACAGCTGGACGGTAAAAGAAAATTTCAAAGGATTTAATGAGAATCTCTATGCCTTTGTTCACTTCTCAGATTCTAACAACAGAATGATTCTTCAGGATGACCATATGCCTCCAGTTGAAACAACAAAATGGAAGGTAGGGGATAAATTGGAATATGAGAGGGAGATATTTATACCTAAGTTCATTGATGAATTTGACCCTTCCTTTAAAGGGGAGGAGGAAGTTAAATTAACAATTGGGCTCTGGAATCCATTTAACCCTTCGACAAAACATATAGTTCTCATAAAAAAATTGAAAATACAGCCTCCACCTGTTGAGACTCCAGAGATAATTTATGAAAAGGGATGGTATCCTGAAGAGTATGATGCAAAAAGGAATATTTCATGGAGATGGACGTCAAAGGAAGCAGTTTGCACAATGGACAATCCTAAAAGGGAAACCCTTCTCTGGATAAAAGGAGGGGTAAATAAGGCTATTTATCAGGATCAAAGGGTTGTTATTTTTATTAATGATAAAGTTATTGATGATTTTATTCCTGACACTGGAGAATTCGATAAAAGATACTTTTTAACTCCTGAAGAGCTCGGGGAAGGTGATGAGGTAATTCTGACAATAAAAACTGACAAAACTTTCATTCCATCAGAGGTTATACCGGGCTCCGATGATCCGAGGGAGCTTGGGGTGACAATATATTTAATTTATTTTAGATAAATTTATGGAGGGGTAATGGAAGAAAAACTGATAGGTAAAATTACCCATTATTTTAAGAAGATCGGAGTTGCTGTTCTGGAGCTTTCTGATGAAATTAGAGTGGGAGACACAATTCATATTAAAGGGCATACCACAGATTTCACCCAAAAAGTTGTTTCAATGCAGATAGAGCATAAGCCCATTGAAGTGGGAAAACCTGGAGACAACATTGCCATTAAAGTTGATGATGTTGTTAAAGAACATGACCTTGTTTTTAAGGTTATAGAATAGCAAACTCAGATTCTCTCTTTATTTTTGAAAAAGGCAATTATTGCCTGTCCAAGGGAGATTCCTCCATCATTAGTCGGAACCTTTTTGTGATAAAGGACTGAAAACCCCCTTTCCTTTAAAAGGTTTATCACCTTTCTAAAAAGGTAGAGATTTTGAAAAACTCCTCCACTTAATGCAACTGTGTTGACACCATCGGAATCTCTCAAAATCTCACATCCTTTTAAGATTATTTGAGCTATGGTGTTGTGGAATCTTGCTGATATTTTTCCCCTTTCAACTCCTTTTTTTATATCTTCAAGAACAGAGCTAAAAATAGAAAGCTGGTCAAAAATTAAATTATCATTAACTTCAATGGGATAATGACTCATTTCATCCTCATCAGCAATCATTTCAAGTTCCATAGCAGATTGAGCCTCATAACTGTTTATCTCCCTTATTCCGAGAACAGCTGACACTGCATCAAAAAGCCTGCCCGAACTTGAAGTCAGAACAGTGTTAAAATCTTTTTCTATCATTGATTTCAATGCATTAATTTCCTTATCTTCGAGAACACGAAGGAAGTTTTCAGGAAGATAAGATGGCACACTATCCGAGATTGAAAGGAGATAGCAAAGTGCCATCCTGTAGGGCTTTCTTATTGTTTCCTCACCTCCAGAAAGGGGAACATAACTGAGATGCCCCCTTCTTTCAAAACTTTTAAAATCACCGAGTAGGAATTCACCTCCCCATATTTTCCCATCAATTCCATATCCTGTTCCGTCAAAGGAGACCCCGATTGCCTTTCCAGTATAACCATTTTCAATCATGCAACTTGCCATGTGAGCATGATGATGCTGGATTCCAATTAATTTTACATTCTCGAGGGACAGAGCATATTGGGTTGATAGATATCCTGGATGTAAGTCATAGGCAACAATTTGTGGCTCAATCCTGAATAATCTTTTAAAAAGTTCAAGGGTTTTGAGAAAACTTTCCATTGTTTCAATATTTTCAAGGTCTCCAATGTGCTGGCTCAAAAAAGCATAATTTTTCTTTGTGAGACAGAATGTGTTTTTGAGCTCAGCTCCGCAAGCAAGAATTTCATCGACTTCAAAGGGAAGATATACAGGAAATGGAGCATAACCCCTTGCTCTTCTCAGGAGGATCTCCTCATCAAAAATAACCCTTGCAACAGAGTCATCATAGCGGGAGTAGATCCCTCTGTTGTGGAGGAGGAAGGAGTCTGCAATTCCTTTTAACCTTTCTAAAGCCTCCTCATTCTCCATGGCGATTGGTTCTTCAGTTATATTTCCGCTTGTCATCACAAGAGGTTTCTGGTAAAAGTTAAGAATTATATGATGAATTGGGGTTGATGGGAGCATTACGCCTTGATATTTTTGATGGGGAGCAACAGATTTGGCTATTCTACAATCCCTTTTCTCTCTTAGCAAAAGGATTGGCCTCTTGGGGCTGAGAAGAAGCTCTTTTTCCTTTTCACACAAAAAACAATATTCTTCCACCATTTCAATGTCTTTCATCATGACTGCAAAGGGCTTATCTCTTCTTAACTTTTTCTCCCTAAGTCTCTGAACGGCATTTTCATTGACAGCATCGCAGGCAAGATGGAAACCTCCAAGCCCCTTTATTGCAACAATCAAGCCATTCTTTAGATCCTCCAAAACCTTCTCAATCCATTTTTCCTTTTCAACCATCTCTCCCTTTCTGTATTCCACTTGAGGACCACAGACAGGGCATGCATTTGGCTGAGCATGAAATCTCCTATCCATTGGGTCTCTATACTCCCTTTCACAATCTTCACACATTTTAAAAAACTTCATTGTTGTCTTTTCTCTGTCGTAGGGAATATCCTCTATAATTGTGAATCGAGGCCCACAATTAGTGCAGTTTATAAATGGATAAAGATACCTTCTGTCTTTAGGATCAAAAAGCTCCCTTAAACAATCATCGCAGGTTGCAAGATCAGGTGACACTGGCTGGAATTCATCTTTTACCTCAATGCTTTCTCTAATTTCAAATTTTTCAAAACCTTCAAATTCAGTATCTTCTAAAGATATATCTTCAATGACTGCAGGAGCAGGTTTTTCCCGATTCAGGGAGATTATAAACTCGTTGAGCTTTTCCCTTTCCCCTTCAATATGAATTATTACAGAGGAGGAGGAGTTTAGAACCCAGCCCTTTAATTCAAATTTATGGGCAAGTTTGAATACAAAGGGTCTGAATCCAACCCCTTGAACAATTCCCCTTATTTTTATCCTTTTCGCTTCCATAGATAATTTTACCAGAATTTTTAATTATTTGAAGTTGAGGGAAATGTAATTTATACTTTAAGAATGAGTGAGAAAAAAGGGAGAAGGGAAGAGATTCTTCTTTCTTCAGTTGGTTTGATGTTCCCTGCATCAATAATTGTAGGTCTTGCCCTTGGCTATCTTCTTGACAGGTTTTTTAAGACATTCCCTTATCTCACAATTATTTTTACTATTCTTGGAATAGTTGCAGGTTTTTATAACATTTTGAAAGTATACTGGATGATGAAGGATGAGTGAAGAAGAGAAAATTTTAAAGAGAGTAATCATTTTTGGTTTTAGCTTTGCATTCTTACTCTCTCTGTTAGTTTCGATATTTTATAAGATAGAATCATCTCTTTTCACCCTCTTAGGTGGGTTTTTTTCAATATTTTTCTTTATACTGTTAAAAGGCATTGCTTTCAAATTTCTTGAGAAAAGATCTTTTATTTATGTTTTTCTTTATGTCCTGAGGCTTGCTTTGATAGGTGGTCTTTTTTATGCTATAATTTTGATTTCAAAAAAAGAGATTTTATATTTTTTCGTTGGTTTTCTCTCAATTATTTTTGGAATAATGATGGAAGGAGTTGTTCAATTTGTTAAACTGAAA
>JBBIMS010000188.1:0-2103 GCA_037444285.1 Candidatus Aminicenantota bacterium
ATATCCAATGTTGTAAAAAAATGCCCCTACTGTGGGGAAGAGCAGTAATTTTAACTATCTTTCTCTTTTGAAGAGATAGGCACAGTCGAGTAATCTGTTTACCTTTCCATCGTGAACCGCATATTTTGAACCGCTCCATATGGAAGCAGCACCAAAAAGACCATCCTTTCTAACCGCATAGAAATTTAAATTGAATTTTGGTCTTCCCTTTTCATCGTGTAAATATCCCTGTTTCCTATTGGTATTAACCACCCTCTCAAGGGTTCTCAAGCATGCTTCCTCAGGGGTCATCCCCATTCTCATAAATTCAACAACAGTGTGGGCTCCAACATTTAAAATGTTGGCTTCCCCTCTTCCTGTTGAGCCTGCTGCTCCAACATCATTGTCCACATATAGACCAGCCCCAATTATAGGAGAATCCCCTACTCTTCCCGGAATTTTAAAGGCAAGTCCACTTGTTGTTGTAACTCCACCAAGGTCTCCCTTTGAATCCAGTGCAAGGCATGTGATAGTTCCATGAGTTCTAAAATAATTTCTTATCTCTTCATCTATCTCCTCATCCCTTGGTGGGAACCAATCATCATTTTCAGAAAGGGTTTCCTTCCAGTAAAGCCATATCTTTCTCGCTTTCTCAGTAAGGAGATCCTCCTCCTTGAATCCATGAGCTTTTGCAAATTTCAGAGCTCCTTCTCCCACAAGAAGGACATGATCAGACCTTGTCATTACAAGCTTGGCAACCTTTGAAGGATTTCTTATCCCTCTAAGAGAGGCAACCGCTCCCGCATCATGGGTTGGTCCATGCATGACAGAGGCATCAAGTTCAACCACCCCCTCTTCGTTGGGTAGTCCTCCAAGTCCAACAGTTATATCATTGGGATCATCCTCGACAATATTTACCCCTGCTATAGCAGCATCAAGGGGATCAGCCCCAGCTTTTAAGAGTTCCATTGCCTTCTCAGTTGCCCTTAGCCCATTTCCACTGGAGACAACAACAGGTCCACCCTTTTTCTGTTGCGAAAATGCTATTTCTGGAAATAAAGAAAGAACAAAAGCAGAACCAAAAATTTTTCTAAAAAAATTCCTTCGAGAGCTATTCATTTGAACCTCCTAAAGCTAATATTTTAAAAAATTAGCTCTTTCCTCTGTTCTTTTCCTGAGATCAGCAATTACTCCTCTTCCTCTGCAGGAATCTTTCCTTCTTCCTTTGCCTGAGCAATTATTTTCTGTTGAAGGTGGGCAGGAACCTCCTCATAATGGGAAAATTCCATGGAATAAGAACCTCTTCCTCCAGTTATTGATGTGAGGGATGGTTCAAAATCAAGCATTTCTGCCATTGGGACCTGTGCTTTTATAACACTCTTTCCACCTTTCTCCTCCACTCCAACTATTCTCCCCCTCCTTCCATTCAAATTACCCATAATATCTCCGAGATATGCTTCAGGAGCATATATTTCCACATTCATTATTGGCTCAAGCAAAGTCGGATTTGCTGCAAGCATACCTTTTTTGAAAGCCATTGATGCAGCGATTTTAAAGGCGAGGTCTGAAGAGTCTACTTCATGATAGGAACCATCGTAAAGAATAACACGGAAGTCAACAGCAGGATAACCTGCAAGAACTCCCTTCTGTCTTGCTTCCTGGATACCCTTTTCAACAGAGGGAATGTAATTCTTTGGAATTGCTCCTCCAAAAATCTGGTCTACGAATTCAAAATCCATTCCTCTTGGAAGGGGCTCCATCTTTATCTTCACATCTCCATACTGACCTCTTCCTCCTGTCTGTTTTTTATATTTTCCCTGAACATCAGCTGTCCCTTTAATTGTCTCCTTGTAGGGAATCTTTGGTTTTCTAAGGACAACATCAACATTGTATTTCTTCTTAAGTTTTGAAACAATTATCTCAACATGAAGCTGACCATTTCCAGATATCAAAAGCTCCTTTGTCTGAGGATCTCTTTCAAATCTTATTGTGGGATCTTCCTCAGCAATTCTCTGAAGAGCGGTTGATATTTTTTCTTCGTCCTGCCTTGTTTTTGGTTCTATTGCAAAGGATATGGAGCTTTGAGGAAATTTTATCGGTTCAAAAATAATTGGACTATCTTTT
>JBBIMS010000188.1:2135-4433 GCA_037444285.1 Candidatus Aminicenantota bacterium
CTTTAATCGGGCTGTGGCAAGTATATCACCAGCCTGGGCAATTGGAGCAGGAACCTGTTGCTTCCCCTGAAGATAGAACAAGCTTCCCAGTTTTTCTGTTGTTCCTTTTACACTGTTCAGGACAGTAGAATCAGGACTTACCTTACCTGAGAAAACTCTGAATATTGATATTCTTCCAGAATATGGATCAGAGATTGTTTTGAAAACAAAAGCAGAAAAAGGCTTTTCAGGAGAAGGGATTACCTCTATTTCATTTCCATTTTGTTTGGCTTTGGGCGGTCTTCTATCAAGGGGGGATGGAATGTAATCTATAAATGCATCAAGGATTGGCTGAATTCCAATATTCAAAAGGGAAGAAGCAGCAAAAACTGGATAAATAAGGTTATTATTTACAGCTTTCCTTAGCCCCTCTTTAAATTCACTCTCCTCAAGCTCACCCTTTTCAAAGAAATTCGCCATTAATGTTTCGTCATTCTCTGCGACCATCTCCATAAGTTCTTCCCTTTTCTTTTTTGCAATCTCGAGATATTCTTCTGGGACTTCACTCTCTTTAAAAGAACCGCTTTCATCTTTTTCAAATATGTAAGCTTTCATTTTTACAAGGTCAATGACACCTTTAAATTGACTTTCTTTACCGATCGGGAGCTGAACAGAAACACATCCCCTTCCAAATGCTTCTTTAATAGAGGAAAGAGTTCTTTCAAAATCGGAGTTTTCCCTATCAAGTTTGTTTATTACAAAAATTCGAGGAAGACCGAGTTCTTCAAGAATCTCCCATATCTTTTCAGTTTGAACCTCAACTCCTGAAACACCACAGACAAGCATAACCGCAGAGTCAACTCCCATTAAGCATGCTTTTGTGTCCATTATAAAATTCCCATACCCAGGGGTGTCAATGATATTAAATCTTTTCCCTTTCCACTCACAGAAACAAAGGGAGGAGCTTATGGTTATTTTCCTCTCTATTTCTTCAGGATCAAAGTCAGTAACGGTATTACCTTGATCAACTTTTCCCAATCTGTTTACCGCCCCACTATCAAAAAGAACTGCTGAAACAAAGGATGTTTTTCCTGTATGACCATGACCAACTATGGCAATATTTCTAATATTTTTTGCATCAGGAACACTCATTTTTCCTCCTAAACTCAAAAATTAAATTGACAAAAGCAGGATCACTCCTAACTAAGAAAATATGATAATTTAAATTTGATTTTCTTGCAACTTATTAAACTCTTCTTTTTCCATCAGTGCAAGTTTATTCTTTCCATCCTCCATTTATTCCCTGTTTCCCCATTTTATTCTAAAAAAAATGTATAAAACAACTTTCTGTTAAATCATATAATATGAGAATGAAAATGACAAAAAAATACAGTCCTCTCAAAATTTTCATCATTTTCCTTAATCTTTTGTTTTTCTTTGGGAGCTTTTTCTCAAGGGAAGCAATTTTCGCTGAGGAGAGATTTGGAAAATTAAAAGGAAAGGTCTCGGAAAAGTTGACTAAACAACCACTTACAGGTGCTGAAGTTTCAATCAAGGAACTGGGGCTCTATTCAATAACTGATGGAAATGGAATCTTCAAAATAGAAAAAATTTCCTTTGGAGAATACTCTGTTGAAGCATCTCTTTCAGGTTTCAAGACCCAGGTAAAGACAAGAATCATTACAATTCCTGAATCCACAATTTCTGTCGATTTTGAATTAGAAGAAGCTCCAACAGAAGCTCATTCTATAACAGTTTATCACGAATATTTCATAAAAAATAAAGATGAAACAGTAAGCACATCAAGATTGAGCTATTATGAAGTGAGGGGAGATCCTGAAGGATACAATCTGCCGAGAATGCTCTCCTCTATTCCTGGAGTTGCTACTGCAGAGGACTATTCAGCAGCAATAATTGTAAGGGGAGGAAATCCCGATGAGAATCTTTTTTTAATAGATAATATGGAATTGGTTCACCTGTTCATCTCCCTGATCTTGGAGGTGGGGGAGGTGGAATGACAATAATAAATACTGAACTTGTCAAAGATGTTTCTTTTTCATCAGGAGGTTTTCCTGCTCACTTCGGAGGAAAACTCTTTTCAATAATGGACATTTCCCTGAGAGAAGGGAACAGAGAAAAATTCGAATCCACTTTAGACTTCTCCATGGCAGGATTGTCCCTGATTGTAGAAGGTCCGTTGAGCCAAAACCTCTCTTTTATTTTCAATTATAGAAGTAGTTTTCTCAAAATTCTTGACAAATTCAGCGATATAGGAGATGTAATACCAGAATACGATGACTACTATGCAAGATTTGATAT
>JBBIMS010000189.1:0-4410 GCA_037444285.1 Candidatus Aminicenantota bacterium
AAAGATGGAGCCCCTTTTTGAAGGAGGCTTTTCCGTTGAGAAAAACATCAACTATGTAAGAAATATCCTGGATGGAATAAAACAGGTAAAAGAAGGGAAATATCAGGGAATATTTATTCTCAACCCTGTAAGCTTAGAGGAGATCAAAAAAGTGGTTGAAAATGGAGAGCTTATGCCTGAAAAATCAACTGACTTTTATCCAAAGTTAAAATCTGGTATTCTTATGTTTCCTCTTGATGAGATATAGAAATGATTTATTTTGACAATAATGCAACAACTCCCATTGACCCGAGGGTCAAGGAAAAAATAAAAGAGGTTCTGGAGCTATTTGGAAACCCTTCATCCCTCTACCCCATAGGTAAAAAAGTAAGGGATCTGATAGAAGAAGCAAGGGAAGAGGTTGCAAGTTTTATTGGAGCAAAAAGGGAAGAAATATTTTTTACATCTTCAGGGACAGAAGCCAACAACTGGGCAATAAAAGGAGTCATTGAAGCAAATCCTGAAAAGGATTCTATTATTGTTTCCTCAATCGAGCATCCATCAATAATTGACCTCTGCAAATATCTTGAAAAGAAATTCAAGGTCTCATACATTCCAGTTGACAGATATGGAGTTGTGGACATTGATTTTATCGAGAAAAACATAAATGAAAAAACGGCAATAGTCTCGGTTATGCACGCCAATAATGAAATTGGAACAATTCAGCCAGTTATAGAAATCTCAGAAGTATGCAAAAATAAAAGAGTATTATTCCATTCAGATGCAGTCCAAACTCTGGGGAAAATAAAAGTAAATGTGGATGAATTAGGCGTAGATTTGTTAAGTGGTTCATCTCATAAAATTTATGGTCCAAAAGGTGTTGGCTTTCTTTACATAAGGAAGGGAACTCCAATATATCCAATAATTCATGGGGAGCAGGAAAAGAAAATGCGAGGAGGGACTGAGAATGTAATAGGAATAATTGCTCTTGGAAAAGCAATAAGTTTACTGAAGGAGGAAAAGGAAAAGAATCAGAAGGTTATAAAAGAACTTTCAAAGAAATTACGGGAGGAACTCAAGAAAATAGATGGAATCCATTTCAATGGGCATCCTGAGAAAAGACTCGATTCAACAATAAGCATTTCAATTGAAGGAATCGACGGGGAGGCTCTATTAATGGCTCTTGCTACAAAGGATATATATGTATCAACAGGCTCAGCATGCAGTGAAGGGAAAGAAGGACCTTCCCATGTTTTAAAGGCAATTGGATTATCGGATGAACTTGCAGAATCAACAATAAGGATTTCCATCGGAAAATTCAACACCCCTGATTGTGTGAATGAATTCTTAAAAACTTTCGAAAAGATGGTTAAGGAGCTAAGGGCAATTGGATGAAGATGGGAAAGGCTCAGGGAGAAATAAAATGAATATAATTGAGTTTATGAAGAAGGAAGTTTTAATTCTTGACGGAGCAATGGGAACCCAGCTAATTGAGAGGGGGTTGAAAAAGGGAGAGTGTCCGGAACTGTGGAACCTCGAAAAACAAGAAATAATTATGGAGATTCACAGAAACTACTTTGAATCAGGTGCGGATGCAGTCTTGACAAATACTTTTGGTGGAAACTCTATAAAATTAGCCCATTTTAAGCTCGAAGAAAAGGCAAGGGAAATAAATCTTGCAGGAGCGAGGCTTGCTGTTGGAGTAAAGCCAGAGGGAAAATTTGTGGGGGGTGATGTCGGACCAACAGGAAAAATTCTAAAACCCTATGGACCTCTGGATGAAATTACAGCACTATCTTCCTTTGAAGAGCAGGCGAAAGCCCTTGCAGAGGGAAATGTCGATTTTATAATAATAGAGACAATGTCAGATTTAAGGGAGGCGGTTTTAGCATTAAGGGGTGCAAAGAAAGCAACATCTCTACCTGTTCTTGTTTCCCTTGCTTATCAGAAGACACCAAGGGGGTTTTTCACAATTATGGGCAATCCCATCTCCCAATGTGTAAGAACTCTCGAAGACGAAGGAGCAGATGCCATTGGTGCAAACTGTAACATTGGAAGTGAAGAAATGATTCTCCTTGTTAAAGAGCTGAAAGCTCTTACAACCCTCCCAATATTTGTGGAGCCAAATGCAGGTAAGCCAATCCTTTCTGAAGACGGAACTATCTGCTATGAAGAGAGTCCAGAATACTTTGTAGAAAATATCTCAAAAATTTTTGAACTTGGAGTTAATGGAATAGGTGGATGCTGCGGAACAACCCCCCTTTACATAAAGAAAATTGTTGAAAAAATAAGGGGTTGAAAATGATACTGATTGGAGAGAGGCTAAACTCCTCAAGAAAAGAAGTTCACCAGGCTCTTTTAAAAAGGGATGGCGAATTTTTTCTTAAAAACGCAAAATTGCAAAGGGAAAGAGGAGCAGATTTCATTGATTTAAACACTGCGTCAATAATGGAGCAGGAACTTGAATTTATGAAATGGGCGATAGAAATTATCCAGATGGAAGAAGAGATTCCCATCTCCATTGACTCTCCAAATGTTGATGTTCTTGTAGAAGGGATAAAAATCCATAAAGGTAAAGCTATTTTAAATTCAATAACAGTAGACAAGGAAAAGATTGAAAGGATTGCTCCCATTGTAAAAGAAAAGGACCCTTATGTTGTGGTAATGCTAATGGACTCCTCCACTCCATCCACTCCTGAAGAGTGTATTCAAAAGCTTGAAAAATTCTTAGAGATGATGGAAAAATTAGAGCTTAAAAAACAAAATTTTTTCTTTGACCCCCTATTAAGACCAATCGGGATTGAAAGCAGAAATGCTATTCTCTTTTTAAATTCCTTAGAGCTTATAAAGGAAAAATTTCCTGAAGTTAAAACAATCTGTGGTCTCAGCAATGTGTCCTTTGGACTTCCCTCAAGAAAACTTATAAATCGGACATTTCTTCCCCTAATTCTCCATAAAAAAATAGATGCTATAATCCTCGATGTTCTCGACGAAAAACTGCTTTCTACAATTATTATTTCCGAAGCCCTTCTTGGAAAAGAAAATGGATTAATGAAACTTTTAAAGGCAAAGAGGGAAGGAAAGCTTTTAGATTAGGGCTTTCTAATATTTATCGATAAATTTTACAGGATAGCTTTTCTCAAATTAATTAATCAGCCTTTCTCCTCGATATACTTTCCGTCAATGTATGCCTTTGTTTTGGGCTCTTTCGGATTGGAGAAAAATTCTTCAGCCGGTCCATGTTCCACTATATTTCCAAGATAAAGGAAGATAACATAGTCAGCAAGTCTTCTTGCCTGTCTCAAAATGTGGGAAACAATTATTATTGTGTAGCGATTTTTTAATTCTAAAAGGCTTTTTTCAATTTTTTCTGCAGAGATTGGGTCAAGGGCTGAGGTTGGTTCGTCAGCAAGAATTATTTCAGGTTCAACAGCAAGCCCCCTCGCAAGGCATAGCCTTTGCTGCTGTCCCAAGGAAAGCTTACTTGCTGGAAAATGAAGCCTGTTTTTAACCTCCTCCCAGAGGCTCGCTTCTTTGAGATAATGCTCCACAATCTCATCCAATCTTTTCTTGTTCCTTATTCCATGAATCCTTGGGCCGTAAGCAATATTATCATAAATTGACATTGGAAGAACCTGAGGTTTCTGGAAAAGAAGTCCAACTTTTCTTCTTAAATTAGTAACCTCAACCGAAGGAGAGTATATATCTTCTCCATCAACAAAAACACTTCCTGATACTCTAACATCATCTTGAAGATCTATGAGACGATTCAAAGATTTTAAAAATGTAGTTTTTCCGCATCCTGATGGTCCAATTACTGCAGTTATTTTCCTCTCCGGAATATCAACTGATATGTTTTTTAGAACCTGGTGCTTCCCGAACCAGACTGAAAGCTCCCTCACAATTATACGACCTCTTTCCTCCATCTTTACCTCACTGTATATTTTGTAAATCTCTTGAATAAAATTCTGGAGATTATGCTTATCAAAAGGACAATTAGGGTAAGGATTAAAGCGGATGCATACCCCCTTCTCTGAACTTCTGGAAAAGGTGTTCCAATCTGGAAGAAAATTGCCAGAGGAAGAGTTGCAACTGGTTTAAAAAGGGAAGTTGGCATATTGTCAGTGAAACCTGCAGTGAATAAGACTGAGGCAGCATCTCCAATTCCCCTTCCAAAGGCAATCAGGACAGCGGTTAGAATTCCTGGCAATGATTGCCTCAGAACAACTTTGATGGATGTTTCCAGTCTGTTAGCACCAAGGGCATAAGAGGCTTCCTTCAACTCAGAGGGTATCATCTTCATAACCTCATCCATGCTCCTTGCCATAATTGGAAGAATCAAAAGGGAAACAGTTATAATCCCTGCAAAGAGGGATGTTTTCAGACCAATTAAAACCATTAAGGTAAGCCAAAGGTTCCATAGACGATAGA
>JBBIMS010000190.1:0-4403 GCA_037444285.1 Candidatus Aminicenantota bacterium
TTAGAATAATAGAGGTTTCAAATTATCTTGAGCTTTACGAAGATGAGATGGGATGGGAACCATGGAAAATTGGAATATCAACCCTTGAGCCAATTGAAACAGTTCATGATGTAGAGGAAATGATGAGAAGGATAGAGTCTGCTACAAGATGGCTCATTTCTTCCAATAAATTTCCTCTTTTTATAGGAGGAGAGCACACAATATCTTTTCCAATTGTTAGAGCATTTAAGGATAGTGGCGCCAAATTCTCGATCATTCAGCTTGATGCTCATGCTGACTTAAAGGATGTTTATGAAGGAACAAAATTAAGTCATGCCTGCGTAATGAGAAGAATTACTGAATTAGGGGTAAAAGTAGCTGGGGTTGGAATCAGGGCAATCTCTTCTGAAGAGGTTGAATTCGTAAGAAACAATACGGATAAATACAAACTTTTTGAGATTGAGGATCTGGAATCTCCTCTCTGGAAGGATGAGTTGATGAATTTTCTTGAGGAAAATGTTTATATTTCTGTAGATGTGGATGTTTTTGATCCTTCAGAAATCCCTTCTGTTGGCACACCTGAGCCAGGGGGTATGAGATGGAAAGAAGTGGTCTCTATAATTAAAAATATTTCCAGAAATAAAAGAGTTATTGGTGCAGACTTTACAGAGCTTTCACCCCAGCCCTCCAATTTTTATTCAGAGTATGCAGTGGCAAAGTTGATTTACAAATTGATAAGTTTTGTCTTTGGATAGGAGTAGGAGATGAAAAATTTAAAATTTACAAAATATTTGCTTATCTGGTTCTTCTTTCTCTCTTTATCATTTTTTATTTCAACATTTTTGCATGAATGTGGGCATGGATTTGGTTCTCTTATTGATGGAAAGAGAGTTAGCACAGGGTTCAATAGAGTGGGCGATGTGGGGAAATTCCCATCCCAGCCCGATTTTCGCTCAGAGCACATAATAACAGGAAAGATAGATTCTGGCGGATTGCTCGGTCCCTTTACAACATGGACTCTTGCCATAATTTTTACCATTCTTCTTGCAAGAAGGAAAGAACCCGATTTCTTTACAATTCTCTTTGGTTCTATGAGTGTGGCAAATTCTTTTTTAAGAATTGTCCCCAATTTCTTCTTTATAGTTTCTGCAGTTTCAGGTTATTTTACCCTCGAGGATGAGGTAGCATGGGGTTTAAGTAGCACAAAGAATGTTAGCTTCCCCATAAGTTATGAAAATTTTAGGGAGATAGCCATTAAAACTCCTCAAGTATTTATATCGAATCCTTATGTTTATTTCTGGCCGTTGGTTTCTCTGACAATTTGTTCCATCTGTCTCTTTATTTCCTACAGAAAGTTGCATTCAATTTTCAAGGTATCTCTTCCCCATTTCCTTTTCAAACTTATTTTTGCTCTCCTTCCCCTTGCCTCCTTCCCCTTCACATTTTCCATCCTTAACTGGCTTGATAATTTAATTAGAATTAATTGGTAAAGTTGAAATTTATGGGGCAAAAAAGGAAATGGGGTCAGCATTTTTTGAGGGATAAAAATGTTGTTGAGAAAATAATAGATTTAATAAATCCTCAAGAGGAAGAGACTATCTTGGAAATTGGAGCTGGTAAAGGGGCTTTAACAATTCCTCTTTCAGCTCTATGTGGAAGGCTGATAGCAGTGGAAAGGGATAGAGAACTTGCAGATTTTTTGCGAAAGAAGAATTTAAAAAATTTGGAAATAATTGAAGCAGATATATTATCAGTCAATTTGAAGGAGATTGTAAACAATGAGATTAAAGTAGCTGGAAATCTCCCTTACTACATCTCCTCAAGAATTATAGGCTGGTTCATTAAACAGAGAGAACTGGTGAGAAAAGGTGTTTTTATGCTTCAGAAGGAGGTTGCTGAAAGAATATGTGCAAAACCTGGAAGCAAGTCCTACTCTTCTCTCTCAATTCACACTCAAATTTTTTTTGAGGCAAAGATTCATTCCCATGTAAGTCCTCGCTCCTTTTCTCCTCCACCTGAAGTGATTTCATCCATTATTGAGTTGAAAAAAAGAGATAAGCCATTGGTTGAAATTGATAATGAGCAAGGATTTGTAGAGTTTTTGAAGAATTCCTTTGCAAAGAGAAGAAAAACATTGCTCAATAATTTAATATTAATGGGTTTTGAAAAAGATAAGCTCTTTAAGATTTTTGATTCCCTTTCCATTGAGCCAAAGAAAAGGGCTGAAGAGATTGGAATTGAAGAATTCTACGATTTGTGGATTTCTCTAAAAAATTTTTAAGATTTAGCTCTTTTTTGCACTGGCGGACAGGGAGTGTCAGCATAGGAACAGAAAACACAGCAATCTCCTTCCTTTGGTCTTAGTAAAGTCTTGCAATTTATACACTGGTAGAAGTACTGACATGCATTTTCAGGCATTTCAACTTCTTGGGAGAAACCACAAACAGGGCATTTTAAATTTGCCTTTGTTTTTATCACTTCATGGTTTTTCATTTAAAACCTCTATCATCTCATCATGGATTTTTACATTGGAGGCAACTATCTCTTTTGAATAAATGTCAGTTGGGAATCCCTTGAAATCAGTGACTCTCCCACCAGCTTCCTCAACAATCAATATCCCTGCTGAAACATCCCATGGAAAAAGTTTTAATTCCCAGAAACCGTCAAATCTTCCACATGCAACATAGCAGAGGTCAAGAGCTGCAGAACCTAACCTTCTCACTGCCTGTGCCCTCAAAGCAAATTTGGAAAAATGGTTCAGATTGTTATTGGGATCTTCCCTTATATCGTAGGGAAAACCTGTGGAGAGAAGAGATTTGCCGAGGGAGTCTGTTTTTGAAACTTTAATTCTTTTCTTTCCGAGAAATGCACCCTTCCCTTTCTCAGCCCAGAAAAGCTCCTTTAAAATCGGGTTATAAACAACACCAGTAAATATTTCTCCCTCATGTTCCACTGCAATGGAAACTGAAAATAAAGGAAGACCATGGGCAAAATTAGTGGTTCCATCCAGTGGATCCACAATCCAGCGGAAGGACGAGGAGAATTTTGTTTCAATATCCTCCTCTGAAAGGATATTGTGGTCAGGAAATTTCTCCTTTATGGATTTTTTAATAAATTCCTGACTTATGTAATCTGCTTCAGTTACAATATTAATTTCTCCTTTGAAATCGATCTTTTCTATTTTTCCAAATTTTTTCTTTAAAATTTCTCCTGCTTCTACTGCTAACACTTTTGCATATTTGCAGATTTCTTCCTTCATAGCTGAAATAGCTTTAGCTGTTCCCCTTCTTCCTTACTTTTTTCCACCAGGACTCTTATTTTTCCGTATACTCCGTCATAGCCAGGAATTGTCTCCACCTTTCCATTTCTCATAAATTCAATGGCAGAAGCAAGTGACTCTCCGCCCTTTCTTTCAATATCTCTAATTGGAATTTCATAAAGGATGGAAATTTCGTCTCCAAGAATTTTTATCAACCTGTGGTATTCATCGTATACAGATTTTGAATCAGATGCCTTTCCCATAATTTCACCAAGGATTTCATTAAGAGGAATAAGTTTGACAAAGGGTATTGAATTGGGAGGAACCTCCCCCTCCTTTCTATCAGCAAGTTCCTCAACCCTGTGAAGGACACCTATTGTCAGTTTCTTCCCGCATACAGGACACTGAAGATTCTTCTTCCTTGATTCAGCAGGGTGAAGGCATACATTGCATGCTCTGTGACCGTCAAAATGATATTTACCTTCCTCAGGAAAGAACTCTATTGTCATAAGGAATTTATTCCTATCCTTGGTCTTTAAAACTTTTCTGAGGCTATGATAATTAAAATCACAATCAAAGAGATTTGCTTCCCTTCCAATCCTATCTGGTGAGTGGGCATCTGAATTTGAAACAAGAGAGAAGTGGTCAAGGGAAGAGAGCCTCCAGTTCATAGCAGGATCAGAGGAAAGCCCTGTTTCAAGGGCAGTTATATAGGGAGTCATATCTTCAAAGCATTCTTTTACTGAATCGAAACCAGAAAAGGAACCAAGAAGGGAGAACCAGGGAGTCCATATGTGGGCAGGGATTATCATACAATCAGGGCATATTTTTAAAACAAGATTAACAAAATCCTTTGCATCAAGTCCAAGAATTGGTCTTCCATCAGAGCTTAGTTTACCAAATCTTTCAAGGGATCTGTTGATCTTTTCCGATGATTCAATTGAAGGGGAGAGAATAAATATATGAACCTTTCTAACCATTCCTCCCTTCTGATAGATAAGGCTCACCTCACCTGAGAGAATGAAATATATATCTTCTGGAGAAAAAACAACATCTTTCAAAGGTCCATCGGGAAGGATTCCAGGCTCTTTTAATATAAGGAATCCATTTTCCTTCTGAATAAGTTTCTCCTTTATTAGATAGAACCACTCAGGATGTGTAAAGT
>JBBIMS010000191.1:0-4395 GCA_037444285.1 Candidatus Aminicenantota bacterium
ATCCCTTTTTATTGAAAGTATCTCTTCCAAAATTTTCCCGATCTGATTTTCTCCCTCTCCTTTGACAATTATATCTGCTCCGCTCTCTTTTTTTGCATGTTCAGAAAGAAGTGTTGGATAAACTCCACCCAGAACGATTGGAACAGAACCAAATTTTTTTCTAATTCTTTCAACTGCTATCTGGACTCCTAAATACCAGTATGTCATAAGAGATGTCATAAAAACAGCATCGACTTTACCGATCCTTTCAAGTTCCTCATCAAATGCTTTAACAGGAATGCCAAAAATTTTGAGCTTTTTAGGAATATTTTTTAACACATTAGGTTTTTCGATTTCTACTGAATAAAATTTTGATGTTCCATCAGCTCTTTTCCTTTTGAATTTTTCAGGGATTGATGGATGAGATTCATCAAGACAGTTTATAAGATGAAGTTCAGCAAAATCCATTTTTTCCAATACAGATGCAATGTAGAGAATGCCGAGAGGTTTTATCCAGAGGTCATAGGCAGTGAAATCAACAATCCAGGGGTTTACAAGGAGGATTTTTGGTCTCATTTTAAATTTTAAAGATATTGTATTTTCTTTTTTTTAGCTCACTCAAATATTTCTTTCCAAGCAAATTTGAATTTTCCTTTGCCCAATCTATAAACTTTGTCTTACCAACAGGGCGCGAATGAGTGTAAAGTAGCTCAGCCTTTAGCGCTTTGATCTCTTCCTTTGTTATGACCATATCTCCTAAAAATTTCCCTATTATAAAGGCGATATAGTATCCGATAAAGTCTGGAACTGGAATTACAGGTCTTTTTTTCCCGATTATTTCTCCAATTTTTTCAACAAGTTCTTTAAATGTAAATGTCTCTGGACCAATTGCATCGATTATACAATTTTCGTCTCTTTTCCCCATTTCAACAGCCAATTCTGCAAGATCCTCAACATATATTGGCTGTATTCTATATTTCCCATCTCCAAAAATAGTAAAAAAAGGGAATTTCCTCAACATCCAGGCTATGTTATTAATTAGAATTCCTTCTTTTCCGAAAATTAGAGCGGGTCTTAAAATTGCGTAGGAAATGCCTGAATTTATAATAGCCTTTTCCAATTTTGCTTTCCCTCTGAAATATTCAAAGGGTGAATCTTCCGATGGATTTGTAATACTTATGTGGACTATTCTTTTTATTCCTGCCTTCTTTGCTGAATTCAAGAGTTTAAAGGTGTTTTCTATAGCAAGAGAGTGGTTGAAATTTATTCTTTTCCCTTTGTAATTGAATCGCACCCAGTAAGTATTGTATAAAACAGATGCTCCCTTGAGAGATTCAACAAGACTTTCTTGATTTTCAAAATTTAATGGGAAAACTTTGATTTTTTCACCCAAGGTATTCTCCTCTGGATGAGAATTTGTTAGGGTTCTAACTTCGATCCCCTCGTTCAGTAGAATTTTTGCGATATATTTTCCCGTAAATCCAAATGCTCCTGTTACTAAATGGATTTCTTTACTCATTATATTTTATTATAGATTTTTTGGATTCAAAGGGGAAAGTGTGATAAACTTTTATTCAAAAACAAAGTTGAGAAGGGAGGCAAGGAATGCTTAAATCGGACAAATGGATCAGGAAGATGGCGATTGAAAAAGGAATGATAGAACCATTTTCAGAGAAGCAAATTATGGAAGGAACCATCTCGTATGGACTCTCTTCATACGGATACGATATAAGATTGTCTGATGAGTACAGAATCCTTTCCTTGAAAACTCATGAAACTTTGGATCCTAAAAAAGTTCATGAGAACGATTGGGTATATAAAAAGGAAAAGAAGATTTTTATAGAGCCTAATTCCCACATTCTTGGTAGGAGCTTGGAATATTTCAGAATTCCTCGAAATGTTATGGGAATTTGCGTTGGGAAGTCAACATATGCAAGATGTGGAATTATTGTTAATGTTACACCCCTTGAGCCTGAATGGGAGGGATTTTTGACAATTTCCATATCAAATACATCGAAATTCCCTGTGGTAATTTACTCTGGAGAGGGGATTGCTCAAGTTATTTTCTTTGAGTCAGATGAAGATTGTGAAGTATCCTATAAGGATAAAAACGGGATATATCAGAAGCAGATGGAGATTGTTTTACCAAAGGTCAAAAAATGAAAAGACTTTATGAGAAGGGGCTCAAAATATTGAAAAGAACAATTGATTCTGTTATTCCTGAGAATATCCTTAGAGAAAAGATTTCCTTTGATGGTAAAATTCTTAAAATAGATAAAAATTCCTTTGATATAAGGAAATACAGAAAAGTATGGATACTTGGTGCTGGCAAAGCATCCTTTGCGATGGGAGAGGCAATTTTGGATATTTTAAAGGGAAAATTTGAAGGAGGATTTATTTGCGGAAATTATGATAAAAAAATAAATGGTATTTTCACATTCAGAGGTTCCCATCCAATTCCCGATGAAAAAAGCTTAAATGCCTCAAAAGGGATGGAAAAGTTCATAAAGGAAAATATAAATAAAGGAGATCTCTGCATTTTCCTTCTTTCAGGAGGTGCATCATCTATTATTTGTTATCCGGATTTTGGACTTACAATTGAGGAAAAATCTAATATTCATAAAGCTCTTTTAGATTCTGGAGCAGATATTAAGGAGATAAATATAGTTAGAAAGCACTTTAGCAGATTCAAGGGAGGTAAATTATCAAGGATTATTCCGTGCGATGTGATAAATCTTATTTTGTCTGATGTCCCAGGGGATGATATAGAAAGCATAGGCTCAGGTCCATTGAGCAAGGATTCGTCCACATGGATCGATGTTAAAAATATATTTGAAAAATACAAGCTGGCTGAAAAGGTTCCAGCAAAAGTCCTTGAAATTGTTGAACTTGGAGTCAGAGGGGAGGTGGATGAGACATTAAAGGATGAGCCCGTAAATGTAAAGAGTTTTATAATTGGAAATAATCTCTATGCCCTTGAAAAGGGGAAAGAAGAAGCTGAGAGGCTTGGTTTTTCCTCGATAATTTCCACATCAAGGGACCAGGGAAGAGCCTCAGAACTTGCAAAATTTTATAGCAGAATTCTAATGGAAATTTTAAGCTCAGACCATCCATGCAAAAAACCTTGTTGTATTCTTGCTGGAGGGGAGGCTCAAGTAGAGGTAAAAGGAAAGGGTAAGGGTGGAAGAAATCAGGAATTTGTCCTCTGGACTTTGATTGAGATGAAAGATATTAAGAGTAAATTTTTAGTAATGAGTATTGACAGCGACGGAATTGACGGACCAACTGATGCATCTGGAGCATGGATTGACGAAAGCACCATTGGAGAAGCAAGGAAACTTGGTTTGGACCCGATAGCTTATCTTAAAGAGAACAATTCTTACAATTTTTTTGATAAAATTGGAAATCTCATAAGGCTTGGAGAGACTTCAACAAATGTCAGTGATATAAGGATTTTTCTTACCGCAGATGAATAAAATTGAAAGATTGATTTCGGAAAGGATAAAGGAGAAGGGGAAGATCTCTTATAAGGAATTTATTGAAATAGCCCTCTATTATCCAGAAATTGGCTATTACTATCGCTCAAGACCTGGAAAAGAGGGTGACTTCCTTACATCTCCCACATCCTCAAGCCTTTTCGGCTTTGTAATTGGAAATTTTATAATAAAGCTTTCTCAATCTTTCAAGGGGAATTTTGAAATACTTGAACTTGGTGGTGGAGAGGGTTTTCTTGCAAGGGATATTTTAACCTTTATAAAAGAAAATGAACCTGAATTGTGGAATAGAATCAATTATAAGATTTTTGAGCTTTTTGAGAAGGAAAGGATTGATGAAAAAATAACTTATCTAACCTCCCTTGATTCAATAGGGAATTTTGAAGGTTTGATTATTTCCAATGAATTTTTCGACTCATTACCCTTCAGAGTTGTTGAAAATTTTGAAGGGAAAATCATGGAAGTTTATGTGAATTTTGATGGAAAGTTTTTTGAAGAACTATCTGAACCTTCTGGGGAGGTCGTGGAATATTTGAAGAAATTTCCTCTGGAATTGGGAGAAGGAGAAAGGGGTGAAATCAGGTTTGAAGATTATAAGTTTATGAAGATTTTAGCAAGGAAATTGGAAAGGGGAGGGATTTTGACAATTGATTACGGTTCAGAAAGACCCAGACCAAACACCTACAGGACTTTCAAAAATCACAAAGTTTTCAGCGATATTCTTTTAGAGCCAGGGGAAAGGGATATAACAGCAGATGTCAATTTTGATGTCTTGAGGAGAGCAGCACAGGAAGAAGGGCTTGAAGAAGTATTTTTCTACACGCAGGAAAAGTTCCTTTTGGAATACGGAATATTAGAAATTCTTGAAAGATCCGGAGATTATAACCTCTTGACAAATCAAGCCAAAATTCTCCTCTCTCCC
>JBBIMS010000192.1:0-4391 GCA_037444285.1 Candidatus Aminicenantota bacterium
TCAATATCAGCAAATAGTTTCTGCATATCACTCTTCATTATAGCTATATCCTGGACAACCTTTATTAGGTATTCAACCCTTATTTTCTCTGTCTGATCATAAACAATCAGATTTGTGGAGCCAACAGACTTACTTGTTAGAAGAAGTGTTCTCCTCTGATTCAGAGTTTTGAAGTCGCAAACATTTGGATTACCAAGAATTACCTTCCCTATTGCAAAACCTGGAACAAGCTCTCTGCTCTGTCCAAGATTTACTATGAGAGTTTCCTGCTCAGACTGCTGGGAAAGGAGAAAAACTGGAAATAGAAAGAGAAGAGCTCCAAGGAACGCTAATTTGCTTTTCATGCTAACCTCCTAAAATTTATTTGCGAGAAAAGCAAAATTTTCCTTTCTCGCTTTTTTCACTTATTATACCATCCTTTTTGTAAGTAAAAATATTCCAAAAGCACCGAATATAATTAGCATATTTGCGGGAAGGATAAGAAACATTAGAGGAAAGAGAAGATTTGTTGTTGCCCTTGCTCCCGCTCTTTCAGCCTTTATAAGTCTCTCTCTCCTTGAGTAATCCGCTATCATTCTTAATGTCTTCCCTATCGGGCTTCCAACCCTGTCAGACTGAATCATGAGGTTCACAAAGAATGCAACTTCCTTAATCTGGGTTCTTCTTGATAGATTTCTTAAGGCATCCTGAAGGGTTGAGCCAAGTCTTATCTCAGAGAGCATTGTTGCAAGTTCATCCCTCAAAGCATTGGGCTTTGACCTCTCGATTATTCTGTCAACAGCAACTATGAAGTCAAGTCCAGCTTCAACTGTTAAGGTTATTATGTCGAGGAAGTATGGAAGGGCAAGGGATATTTCACCTGCTCTCTTTGCAACTGCCCTTGTCAGCCAGATATAAGGTAGGGAGGCAAATCCAGCACAGAGAACAAGGGAAATTATAATTCCCATAAGGAACTGGAGCAGGAAGAAAAGAATTACTGAGACAAAAACCATTATAGCCCAGTAAGCAAAGAAGTCACTGGCATTGAACTTTTCCTCAGAAATTCCAGCTCTTAAAAGGAGATTTGCCACATTTTTTCTGAATCCAAAAAATGAGTACCGAGCAAAGGTGGGTGAGAGTCTTTTTATTAAGGGAGCAAAAAGCTTTATAAGTTTTGAATCAACCTCGATCAATTCCTTCTTTTTCTCGATTCCCCATGTAATCTCTTTTCTTTCAGGGATTATGGAATAGATGATGAACGCTACACATCCTGCAAAAATTAAAATTAGAAGGTAAAAAAACATATTCATTTTTAAACCTTTATTGTTGCAATTTTCTTCATCAGGAAATAACCAAGAATATCAAGGGTGATAGCAACACCGAGAATTATCCAGCCTGGGACAGTATTGAGGAGACTCATGGCAATCTCAGGGTTCATGAAATAGAGAAGCCCTATAAAAACTATAGGGCTAAGGGCAGCAATCAATCCTTGATATTCTCCGAGGGCTGTCATTGACTTGATTTTTTCCCTTACCCTCTCCCTTTCGTTAATTGTATTCACTATCGAATCAAAAGCCTCAGCAAGATTTCCACCTGTTTCTGAAAGGGTGACAACTGATGTAACAAGTATTTCCACATTTTCAGTTGGAACCCTCTGAGCAAGCCTTTCAAGAGCTTCTTCCATTGGCTGACCAAGTCTGTTGAGATTCAAAATTTGTTCAAGCTCTTCCTTCATTGGAGATTGCATATCTTCAAGGACTGTTTCGAAAGCCTGAGGGAGGGAGAGGCCTGCTTTCAAGGCTCCTGAAAGCATTGTCAATGTGTCGAGGAGCTGGTCTTCAAGTTTTTCTATTCTCTTCTTCAATCTCCTCTTCACATAGGCTTTCGGAGCTTTTTTCCCTATGAAATAAAGAACAACCATTAGGATCAGCGTTTGCCACCATTTAAGGAATAAAAGACCAATTAAAAATATTAAAATAGGTGGTCCGAACTTAGAGATATTGAGAATTTTATGACATTTTTCAACTGGAACTTCAATGTTTATATGGGAAAGGGACTCGTGCATCCATTCAGCATCGGTTTTCTTCCCAGGCTTTCCTTTCTTTGGTTTCCTCAAAATCATTACAAGAAAAATAATGTAAGCAACAGGGATCAAAAGTATAATTAATGTTCTCATTTTTTTCCTCTATAAAAATTTAACTCTTCTTCCATCTCTCGCTCCTATTGCTTTTGAAGGAATATATCTCTTGAAAAACTTATCCCTGCTCTCTGGAGATCGTCGAAGAATCTCGGGACAAGACCGGTTGCCTCAAACCTTCCCTGAACTTTTCCATCAGGAGCAACCCCTGTCTGTTTGAAGATAAAAATATCCTGAGTTGTGATCTGGTCTCCCTGAATTCCTGTTATCTCTGTAACAGCTGTAATTTTTCTGCTTCCGTCAGAGGAAAACCTTGTTATCTGGACAATTACATCTATAGCAGATGCAATCTGTTCCCTGATGGCTTTTACAGGGAGTTCGAATCCAGTGAAAAGAACAAGAGTTTCAAGCCTCTTAAGAGCATCCCTTGGAGAGTTTGCGTGGATTGTTGTTAAAGAGCCATCATGACCTGTATTCATTGCCTGTAGCATATCAAGAGCCTCTCCACCACGGCATTCTCCTACAACAATTCTGTCAGGTCTCATCCTCAAACAGTTTCTAACAAGGTCTCTAATTGTTACCTCTCCCTTTCCTTCAATGTTAGGAGGTCTCGATTCAAGTCGGACAACATGTTCCTGAAGAAGTTGAAGTTCTGCAGAATCCTCAACAGTTATTATTCTTTCATGGGATGGAATGAAAGAAGAAAGAAGGTTCAGAAGGGTTGTCTTACCTGTTCCTGTTCCTCCAGATATTACTATGTTCTTCCTTGTTACAACACAGACCTTCAAAAATTCAAGAATTTCCTTTGAAATGGATCCGAGCTTTAAAAGCTCTTCAGCTGTTAATTTTTTTGTCTTGAATTTTCTAATTGTTAATGTTGGTCCCTTTAGGGCAAGGGGTGGAATTATAGCATGGACCCTCGAGCCATCAGCAAGTCTTGCGTCCTGATAGGGGGAGGATTCATCAATTCTCCTTCCAAGGGGAGACATTATCCTTTTTATAACTCCCAGAAGGTGCTTTTCCGATGAAAATACAAAGGGTGTTTTCTGGATTCTGCCATGTTTTTCAACATATATCTCCGAGGGAGAGTTTACCATTATTTCATCTATTTCAGGGTCTTTTAACATCTTTTCAAGGGGACCAAGACCTATTGCCTCATCTATAATTTCATTTATAAACTGCTGTCTCTCCTGCCTTGAGGAGAAGGGGATTCTTTCCATATCAATTATGTTGCTTATTATCACACTTAACTGGGATATGAGTTTCTCCTTTGACCCCGAATCACCTTCTACCTCAAGGTTTATCTTCTGCCTTGTGCATTCCTCAACAAGTTTCTTGTGGATCTCAAGCCTTAGATTTGAAGCCTCCTGAGACTCCTCCTTTGAAGATGGGGTAATGGATGGCTGGGATGGTAATGTGGTTTTCTTTTTCTGAAATGTTCTCATTAAATTCTGGAGAATTCCTTCCGATTTTCCAGAACCTATTATTTGAAGCATGAGAACATCTGTTTCTTTTGTCAGTCTTGAGTTGGGGTCCTTTATCACAAAGGGTTCCTTTTTGTTGACGGTTTTAAGGGTTGTCTCAGGGCTGTATGAGAAAACAGCTAAAAATTTTCTTTTCATCAAACTTTCTATTGTTGCTGGATCTGCCGATGGATTTGAGCCGTTGGAGTTCAGGATTAGCTGGACATTGTTTAAAGAGTATTGGAGGGATTGAAGCTGATAGAGGGTCTTTTGAGCTTGATAGACAGAGAGGAGGTCTGGGTTCAGGGTTATGAGGATTAGATGGGAGTAATCAAAAACAGGGATTGTGAAGTTCTCTATTGTGTTTCCAGCATCAAAAATTATGAAATCGAAAGTGTTGGATAGAAAATCTACAATATTTTCGATTTTTTCAGGGACTATCTGACTTGAAAAGGTAGGGTCATCAACATTTAAGGGAAGAAAGAAAAGACCTGCCGGGTGTTTTGCAAACTGAGTCTTTACAAGGTCTAAATTGAGGGGGAGATTTCTTGAGAGAATCTTTGCTACCGAGACTCCACCCTTTATGTCAAGGAGCTGGGATAGATCAGAACCAAAGGATGATGAGAAATCGCAGAGAAGAACATTTTTCTTTGTCTCAATTGCCATGTCAAGAGCAAGGTTGGATGAAATTATGGATTTACCAACACCTCCCTTTGCTCCAAAGAATGTTATAATACCTGCTTTTCCCATTTTACCTGCTTAAAGCTCCTCCCCTTATCTCCTCCCATCTTAAAACTGGTTTTCTTATCTTC
>JBBIMS010000193.1:0-4356 GCA_037444285.1 Candidatus Aminicenantota bacterium
GTTACAAAGGCAAATGTTGTTAAGACAACAGATGGACTCTTTCTGAGAACATTCTACAGAATTGCAAAGGATTATCCAGAAATAGAAGCTGATGACTGGTTTATAGATATAATGACTGCAAAATTGATAGACACAAAGAGAAGAAAAGATTTTCAGGTTTTTGTTCTTCCCAACCTCTATGGAGATATAATTACTGATGAGGCTGCAGAGTTTCAAGGGGGTGTCGGAACTGCTGGTAGTGCAAACATAGGGAAGAGATATGCAATGTTTGAGGCTATTCATGGTAGTGCCCCAAGAATGGTTCAGGAAGGAAGAACCCAGTATGCAGATCCATCCTCAGTTATAAGAGCTGGCGCAATGCTTCTAAATCACATTGGTTACCCTGAGCTCGGTAATAAGCTGGAGATGGCTCTTGACATTTGTGGTCAATATGAGAAAAAACTTGTTATGACAGGTCGTCCAACAGGTGCAACAGGAAGGGAATTCTGTGATTATCTCCTTGAGACAATTTCTGATCCAAATCTTGAAAAGAAGTGGGAGAGTTATGCAGGGAAAAAAGAGTAAAAAATTATAAAATGTAAAGGAGGAATTATGAGACCCAAGATTTCAGTAATTGGTGCTGGTTATGTAGGAGCCACAACAGCCCAGAGGCTTGTTGAAGCTGAACTGGGGGATGTGGTTCTCCTGGATGTAATTGAGGGTATTCCTCAGGGGAAAGGGCTTGACATGCTTCAATCAGGTCCGGTTTATGGTTTTGACACTCGAATTGTTGGAACTCAGGATTACAAGGATACTGAAAACTCTGATATCGTAATTATAACCGCAGGATTTCCAAGAAAACCTGGTATGAGCAGGGATGACCTCCTCTATAAGAATTTCGACATAGTTAAGCCTGTGACTGAGAATGTCTGCAAATATTCTCCCAATTGTATAATAATTGTTGTAACAAATCCCCTTGATGCAATGACCTATGTTGCTTATAAGGTGAGTGGGTTCCCAAAGAACAGAGTTATGGGAATGGCTGGAATACTTGACTCAGCAAGATTCTCAACATTTATAGCAATGGAGTTGAATGTATCTGTGGAAAATATTCAGGCAATGGTTCTTGGAGGTCATGGAGATGAGATGGTTCCTCTTCCATCCTATACAACTGTAGCTGGAATTCCTGTAACTCATTTCCTATCAAAGGAGAAGCTTGATGCCCTGATTGAGAGGACAAGAAAGGGTGGTGGAGAGATTGTTGCCCTCCTTGGCAAAGCAGGAGTTCCTGGAGCCCCTTCAAGCGCCTACTACACACCATCAGCAGCTGTTCATCTAATGGTTGATGCAATTTTGAAGGATAAAAAGAAAATCCTTCCATGCTCAGCCTATGTTGAGGGAGAGTATGGAATATCAGGAACATTCCTTGGAGTTCCTGTTAAACTTGGTTCCAATGGTATTGAGCAAATAATCGAGGTTCAACTTACTCCTGAGGAGAAAGCAGCCCTTGAGAAATCTGCAAATGCAGTTAAATCCTTGATACAAATAATGAAATTCTGAGGTTAAAAAATGGCAGAGCATAGATTGAAGACTCCTATAACTGAGAAAGATGTTGAAAAATTGAAGGCTGGAGACAAGGTTTTAATTTCTGGCTATATTTATACAGGAAGGGATACTGCCCACAAAAAACTTTTTGAAATAGCCTCAGAAGGTAAGCCACTCCCGATTGATCTAAAGGATCAGGTCATGTACTATGTTGGTCCAACTCCTGCTCGTCCAGGAAAAGTAATTGGTTCTGCAGGTCCAACAACATCAGGAAGGATGGACAAATATACTCCCCTCCTCCATTCCCTCGGTCTAAGGGTAACAATTGGAAAGGGTGAAAGGTCAAAGGAAGTAAAGGAAGCAATGAAAAAGTATAAGGGAGTTTATCTTGCTGCTGTTGGTGGAGCCGGAGCTCTTATCTCAAAATTTATAAAATCTTCACAGGTTGTAGCCTATCCTGAACTTGGTCCAGAAGCAATCTACAGACTTGAGGTAGAAGACTTCCCCTGCATTGTAATAAATGACATATACGGAAACGACCTCTACGAGATGGGAAAGGAAAAATACCAGATAAAGTAGTTTTCAGTATTTAAGGGAAGTAAAAGAAATTTTTTTGAAGGTAGCAAGGGAATTTTCTTTGTATTTAGAATCTATTTCTGCACTTCCTTTGGAAAATTTCAGGTTGAAAGGTTATAATTATTTATTTAAAGAGATGGAGGATTTATTATGAAAATTCACGAATATCAAGCAAAAAGTATTCTTTCAAAATTCAATGTAAAAATTCCAAAAGGGAGGGTTGCTGAAACCCCTCAGGAAGTAAGGAAAATTGCTGAGGAGATAGGGAAGCCAGTAGTTATAAAAGCCCAGATCCATGCAGGGGGAAGGGGCAAAGCAGGTGGTATTAAGGTAGCGAATACACCTGAAGAGGCTGAAAAAATCGGGAAAGAAATGATTGGAATGACCCTTGTAACCTACCAGACAGGTCCTGAAGGCAAAGTGGTAAGAAAAGTTCTTGTTGAGGAAGCCCTTGAAGTGGAAAAGGAGCTATACCTTGGAATTGTCCTTGACAGAGTAAGGGAATGCCCTGTGATAATGGCTTCACCAGAGGGAGGAGTGGAAATTGAGAAAGTTGCAGAAGAGCATCCTGAGCTGATTTTCAAAGAATGGGTTGATCCCACTGTTGGTTTTCTCCCTTACCAGGCAAGAAAGCTTGCTTTCTCCCTCGGTCTTAAAGAGAAAGCTTTCCAGGAGTGCGTAAGTTTTATCCTTGGTTTATGGAAGGCTTTCCATTCAACAGATGCATCCCTTGCAGAGATTAACCCCCTCATTCTTACTAAGGACCAGCAGGTTCTTGCCCTTGATGCAAAAATAAATTTTGACGATAACGCTCTTTTCCGCCATCCAGAAATAAAGGAGATGAGAGATATTTATGAGGAGGACCCCCTTGAAGTCGAGGCATCAAAATATGACCTTAATTATATAAAACTTGATGGAAATGTGGGATGCATGGTAAATGGAGCTGGACTTGCAATGGCAACAATGGACATTATAAAGCACTCAGGAGGGATGCCTGCAAACTTCCTCGATGTTGGAGGAGGAGCAAATGAGGAGAGAGTGAGGAATGCCTTTAAAATTCTTGTCGCCGATAAATCAGTCAAGGCTGTTCTAATAAATATTTTCGGTGGTATTGTTAGATGTGACATTGTTGCCCAGGGGGTTTTAAATGCTGCAAAGGAAGTAGGAGTTTCACTCCCAATAGTTGTGAGGCTGGAAGGAACAAATGTTGATGCTGCAAGGGAGATTCTTTTGAACTCCAAATTAAATCTTTATGTTGCAAAGACAATGAAAGAAGCTGCTGAAAAAGCAGTTGAACTTGCAAGTAAAAATTGAAAGGAGATGGGAAATGGCAATACTGATTGATAAAAATACAAGGGTAGTAGTTCAGGGCTTTACAGGAAAGGAGGGAACCTTCCATTCCCAGCAAATGATCGAATATGGAACAAAGATAGTTGCAGGAGTTACTCCAGGGAAAGGTGGAACAACACATCTTGGAGTCCCTGTCTACAACACAGTGGAAGAGGCGGTGTCTAAGGAGGGAGCCAATGCATCAATTATTTTTGTTCCCGCTCCCTTTGCCCCTGATGCAATATGTGAAGCGGCTGATGCGGGAGTAAAGGTTATTGTGTGTATTACTGAGGGTGTTCCAGCCCTTGATATGGTTAATGTTAAAAAGTTTGTCACCTTAAAGGGAGCAAGGCTTATTGGCCCCAATTGCCCTGGCGTAATATCTCCTGGAAAATGTAAGATGGGAATAATGCCAGGTCACATCCACAAACCTGGAACAATAGGTATTGTTTCCCGTTCTGGAACCTTAACCTATGAAGCAGTTGACCAGTTGACAAAACTCGGGTTTGGACAATCAACAGCAGTGGGAATAGGAGGAGATCCAATTGTTGGCTCAACATTTGTTGATATTTTGAAACTTTTCAATGAAGACCCTGAAACAGAGGCAGTTGTTCTGATAGGTGAGATTGGTGGTTCTGCTGAAGAGGAGGCAGCTGAGTATATAAAGAAAGAATTCAAAAAGCCTGTTTTCAGTTTCATTGCAGGACAGACAGCTCCTCCTGGAAGAAGGATGGGGCATGCGGGAGCAATAATATCTGGTGGAAAGGGAACAGCTGAAGAAAAGATGAGAGCTCTCTCCTTGGCTGGAGTTCATGTTGTAAAATCACCAGCTGAAATTGGTTTGAAAGTGAAAGAAGTGTTAGGAAAATAGGGAAAAACCAGATTTAAATTTGAGAGTCAACTATATGAATTTTTAGGAGGATGAGG
>JBBIMS010000194.1:0-4309 GCA_037444285.1 Candidatus Aminicenantota bacterium
CATTCAGACCACTCTTTAATACCTTCTCCTGTTTTTGCAGAGGTTTTGAAGATCTGAAGAGAAGGGTTTATTTCCTTTGCATTTTTTATCAGAGTGTCTATGTCTGTATCTATATAAGGGAGAAGATCAATTTTGTTTATTATAAGGGCAGAAGATTCCATGAACATCAGGGGGTATTTCTTTGGTTTGTCATGACCTTCTGGAGCAGAAAGAATCATAACCTTCATATCCTCTCCAACTTTAAATTCTGCAGGGCATACAAGATTTCCAACATTTTCAATTATTACAAGGTCAAGTCCATCGAAATTGAAATTTTCAATTGCTTGAGAGATCATATTGGCATCCAGGTGGCATTCCCCACCCGTGTTTAACTGAATAGTTGAGATTCCTTTCTTTTCCAGTTTCTCAGCATCAATGGAAGATGTTATGTCTCCCTCAATAACGCCAACCTTGAATTTCTCTTTAAGAGCATCAACAGTCCTTTCGATTATTGATGTTTTTCCTGCCCCAGGAGCACTCATTAGATTCACAACGAATAGATTTAATGAGTCAAAGAATTTGCGGTTTTTCATTGCAATTTTATTATTTTCTTCAAAGACACTCTGTCTTACATTAATGATCTTTACCATCATTCAACCTCCAGAGTTTCTATTATAACATCCTTTCCAGTTAGAATTTCAGAGTTGATATCTCCGCAATAGGGGCATATAAGAACCCTTTCCTGAATGCTATAAACTTTCCCACATTTTAGACATTTTGCAGAGCTCGGGACAACCTCCATTTTCAATTCAGCATTTTCAGCAATTGTCCCTTTAGAAATAATTGAAAAATAGAATTGAATGGATTCAGGGTTAAAACCTGTTATCTCACCTATTTTAATGTGAATTGCCAATATTCTTTTTGCCCTTTCAAAGTAGGCATTTTCCAGGGAGACTCTCAAGATTTCTTCAGTTATTGAAAGTTCGTGAATTTTATCCTCCTTCAATTTTTTTCAGAGCATCTTCCAGAACATTCCATGAGAGAACAGCACATTTTATCCTTATAGGAACAACCCTTACACCTTTGAAAGCTTCAAGTTCCCCAAGTTCCTCATCCTCTTTTCCTTCAAAAAGCATTCCCTTAAATTTTTCGCTGAGCTTTTTTACTTCTTCTATTTTCTTTCCCTTTATTATCTCTGTCATCATCGAGGCAGAAGCTCTGCTTATTGAACAACCAGAACCATGAAATTTTACATCCTCTACAACACCATTTTTAACAAGAAGTTCGAGGTGAATTTCGTCTCCACAAAGGGGATTCGCTCCCTCAGCAGTAGCATTGGCATCTGGAAGTTCTCCGAAATTCCTTGGATTGTTATAGTGGTCAATTATTATTTCTTTATAAAGCTCTTCTAATTCCACCAAAAATCTCCTTTACCTTTTTTAAAGCAAATATCATTATATCAATTTCCTCCTCAATGTTGTATATGTAGAAACTTGCCCTAACCATTGAAGAGGTATTGAATCTTTCCATAAGGGGTTGAGCGCAGTGGGAACCAACTCTCACTGCAATTCCCTCCTGATCAAGAATTGTTCCAACATCGTGGGGATGAATATTTTCAAGATTGAAGGAAATTACCCCACTTTTAAGTTCAGGATTTTCAGGTCCATAAATTCTAATTCCCTCAATTTCCATTAATCTTTTTATAGCATAGGCAGTAAGTTTTCTTTCCTCTCTCTCAACATTTTCCATCCCTATTTTAGCAAGGTAATCTATTGCAGCGCCAAGTCCTATTGCTCCTTCTACATTTGGGGTTCCAGCTTCAAATTTCCAGGGAATCTCATTCCAGGTTGCCCTATCAAGCCATACTTGAGAGATCATTTCTCCGCCACCGAGGAATGGCTCACTTTCTTCAAGGAGTTTCTCTTTACCATACAAAACACCTATACCCATTGGACCAAGCATTTTGTGTCCTGAGAAAGCAAGAAAATCGCATTTTAGATCTTTTACATCAACAGGAATATGGGGGACTGATTGAGCTCCATCTACAACGACAATTGTTCCATTGTTGTGAGCAATCTCAACAATTTCTTTGATTGGATTTATTGTACCGAGAACATTGGATACATGAGTTATTGCGAGAAGTTTTGATTTTGGAGTCAGGAGCTCATCTAATTTTTCCAATTGAAGAGTTCCATCCTCATTAACAGGAATGAACTTCAATTTTGCTTTCTTCTCCCTGGCGAGAATTTGCCATGGAACAAGGTTGCTGTGATGCTCCATGACAGTGAGAATTATTTCATCTCCTTCCTTGATATTCTTTCTTCCCCAGGAATAAGCTACAAGATTGATTGCCTCTGTTGCGTTCCTTGTGAAGACAATTGTCCTTGGGCTTTCTGCATTTATAAATTTTGCAACCTTCATCCTTGCTTCCTCATAAAGCCTTGTCGCTTCCTCTGAGATATAATAAACACCCCTGTGAACATTGGAGTTGAAATTTTTGTAATAATTATTTATTGCTTCTATAACCTGAATTGGTTTCTGGGTTGTTGCTGCGCTGTCGAGATATACAAATCTCTTCCCCCTGACTTCAATTTTTAATATGGGAAAATCTTCCCTTAACTTTTTAAAATCCATTTTTCACCTCAGTTTATCTTCTATAATTCTTTCAATTCCATCAATTTCGATTTCTTTATTAAGAACTGCCATCAGAAAGCCTTTCCCTATAAGGGTTTTAGCCATTGATGGTTCTATGCCCCTGCTTTCAAAGTAAAATATTTTTTCAGGGTTGAGGGGGAAGACTGATGCTCCGTGCGAGGCTTTACAATCATTTTCGTCAATCCAGAGGGATGGAATTGCATCAGCCTTGGCTTCCTTGCCCATTAGAATGATTTCACCTTTCTGGAAAACATCTGCTCCCTTCGCTCCCTTCTTTACATGGGTAAGGCCTCTCCAAACACCTTTTCCGGTTCCATCGACGATGCCCTTGGAAATGATTGAGCTTCTTGTATCAGGGGAGTTGTGAACAATTTGGAAAAGAAGATCAAAACTTTTATTTTTTGAGGCAATTATTGATCTAAGTTCAGAGTTGGAATTTCTCTCATTCAGAGTTATTGAAACATTTCCGATTGAATTTCCCTCTCCAATTTCAATGGAAATGTCTTTGAGAGTGGAGCCATAGCCAAGATTAGCCTTTTTAAAGAAAAAATTTAGACTAATTATTTTTGCAACCGCTCCCTCTTCAAGATATATTTCCATAAGGGAAATTTTAAGAGAGTTCTCATCCATTTCTTCAGATTGGAAATCTTCTATAAATGTGAGCTGAGAATTCTTCTCCGCATAAATAATTGTTCTGTTTATAAGGACTTTTTCTTTTAGAGAAATATTCTTTCCTAATATTGGTTTTTCAATTTCTGAGCCCTTTTTTACATGGAGGAAAAATCCGTTCCTCCACATGGAGTTTCCGAGAGCCTGAAACTTCCCTTCATCACCAGAAATTAGATTTTTCTCGAAGAATTCTTTCAAAAATTCTGAATTCATCCTTACTGCAGAAGAAAGGTCACTGAAAAAGTAGGAGGATTCTTTAAAAAATTTTCCGTTCGGATTTTTTGAGTCAAAAAGGGTTATCCCCTCTTCTTCTCCTGGATTAAATTCGATTTCTTTTTTAGAGAAATCAAGTTCTTCAATTTTAAGAGTTGAAATATCAACTCTTTTCCATTTCGGGAAAGGATGTTTAAGAAAAAGATCAAGATTTTCTTTTCTGAAACTTTTTAGCCATTCTGGTTCCTCTAAGTTTTCAATTATTTTTTCAAGATTCATCCTATTGCTCCTTCCATTTCAAGTTTTATGAGTCTGTTAAGCTCCACTGCGTATTCCATAGGAAGTTCCTTTGATATGGGCTCTATAAAGCCTCTAACTACAAGCGCAACTGCATCCTGCTCAGACAATCCCCTACTCATCAAGTAAAAGAGTTTTTCTTCCGATATTTTTCCTGCAGTTGCTTCATGGGTTACTGTAGCTGATTCTTCCATGATTTCAATTATTGGAATTGTATCTGCTTTCGAATCTTCGTCGAGGATAAGGCTCTGGCATGATACTGATACTTTTGAATTAAAAGCCCCTTTGACTACCTTAACGAGACCTCTGTATGTGGATTTTCCACCATCTTTGGAAATGCTTTTGGATGTCACAACTGAGCTTGTGTTTGGGGCGAGATGTATCACCTTTGAGCCTGTATCCTTTATCTGACCCTTCCCCGCAAATGTTAGGTTTAGATGTTCAGCTCTTGCACCTTCACCTACTAAAACAGAAGCGGGATAGAGCATAGTGACAC
>JBBIMS010000195.1:0-4282 GCA_037444285.1 Candidatus Aminicenantota bacterium
ATGTAAAAATTTGTTGAGTTTATTCTTAACAATCCATTAAAAATTGTTATAGTTATTATTGCTATTTTTATATTTTTTGCCTACTGGACTAAAAACATAACCATTGATCCTGACATAATGAGGGCACTCCCAAAAAGAATCCCTGAAAGAGAATATTTTGATAAAATCACAGAAATCTTCCCAGGAAAAGAAACCATCTTCATTGCCCTTCAAATAAAAGAACCCTTCTCAATAGATTCAGTTAATTCAATATACTATTTAACCAAAGAACTTGAGGATATAAAAGGAGTATGGAAAGTTCTAAGCCCCACCAATGCTACCAATATAAAAGGAACTGAAGAAGGCTTTGAAATAGCTCCTAATATTTCTGGCCCTATCGGGACAAAGGAAGAGCTTGAAGAATTTAAAACAAAATTTTTCTCTGATGAGTTAATGTCAGCACTCCTTTTGGGCAAGGACAGAAAAACATTCCTGATAATGATTACAATTTCAAAAACCGCAGATTCAAAAAAGGTTACTGAGGAAGTAATAAAGGTCTCTGAAAAATTTAAAGATAAAAATCCATTAATAGAAAAGCTTTTATTTGCAGGAAAACCAGTAACAACATATTTTATTGGGAAGATGATAGGTCCTGATATGGGAAAGCTCTTTTCTATTGGAATTGTCCTGATCTTTGCCATTTTCTTTCTCTATTTTAGAAGTCTCAGAGGGGTTCTAATACCTCTATTTGTTGTGATTTTTTCAGTGACAGTGCCTATTGGAACATTGCCTCTCTTAAAAACCCCATTTTCCCACAGTCTTGAAGTTATGCCAATAATTGTTATGACAATAGCAGTAGCTTACAGCATATACTTTCTCACAAGTTATTATCAGAATTCCAGGATTGTTAAAGATCGAAGAGAGCTTGTTCGATTTGTTATTCTTTCCCTCACAACCCCTGTTTTAATGTCATCTCTGACAGATATGGCTGGATTTCTCGGGCTCAATGGCTCTGGAGTTGAAAGTCTGAATGAGCTCGGAATATTCACAGCTTTCGGAATATTTGCTGGCTTGGTTGCAAGTATTCTCTTTATTCCATCTATTCTTTTGCTCTTAAAAACTCCAAAGAATTCAAGGACACAGGGAGAGTGGCTCAGTAGAACAATGGCTTTTATAGGGGAAAAATTCGTAACTAAAAGAATGCCAATAATTATTATTTTTATAGCAACAATTTTATTGATGATTTATGGAATTTCAAAACTCGATTTTGAAACTACCACGGTAGCGAATCTTCCAAAAAACCATCCTTTAAGAGAATCTGATAGAATAATAAACACTCGGTTTTCAGGCTCAACTATCTTAGAAGTAGTGATTGAAGGAAAAAGGGAGAATGCCATAAAAGATATTAGAGTTCTATCTGCAACGGAAGATTTGCTCTCCTATTCTAAGAGCCTTCCCTATGTAGGGGGTGCAAGGGGTTTTTCAGAAGTTTTGAAAAAGATGAACATGGTCATCCACGGAAACAGAAAAGAATTTTATAGGATTCCAGAGAAGGAGGAAATAGAAATATATTATGAAGACGGGGTAGAGAAGACAAATAAAATAAATGGTCAGGAGCTTGCTTCCCAGCTAATTCAGCTTTATGAAATGTCAGTATCTCCAGAAGACCTCTCTTCAATGGTAGATACAGATTACAAAATGTCAAAAATAGTAATTTTCTTGAAAACCGACAGAAGAACTGTTCTTAAAGAAGTTGAAAGGAGAGTAAAGGAATATGCTGAAAAGAGATTCAAAGACATTCCGGTAGAGGTTAAGAGCACTGGTATGGCAAAGCTCTTCATAGCAATAAACGACAGAGTTGTCAGAGGTCAAGCTCTCAGCATACTTATCGCGCTTTCCATTGTTTTCATAATCACTTCCTTAATGTTCAGGTCTCTTCTTCTTGGTTTCTACAGCATTATTCCCCTTCTCTTCTCCATAATTTTCAATTTTGGAATGATGGGACTTTTAAAAATAAAAGTAAGTCTTGAAACAATGGTTGTTTCATCAATTTCTATAGGTGTTGGAGTTGACTATGCAATCCAGTTCATTTATGCATTGAGGGAAAAGATTAAATCAGGCTTAAATATGGTAGAGGCAATCCCAGTCGTTTTCTCAGAGAGAGGTGTTGCTATATTTTTAAATGCAATTGTCGTTGCTCTCGGATTCTTTACTCTTTTCTTCTCATCCCTTAGGCAGATTTCCAACATGGGTTATTTAATGGCTCAGGCAATGATCACTGCCTGCCTTGGGGCAATGGTCCTTTTGCCTGTAGCGTTCTTGCAATTTAAAATTAAACTTTTGAGGAGGTTCCAATGAAAAAATTTCTGATTTTCTTTATACTTATAATAACTCTTAGTTTCGTAAAAGGGTATTCCCAGACAGGGAGGGAAATCATGGAAAAGGTTGTTAACAAAGAGACATGGAACGACATGACAGCTGATCTCTATCTTACGATAACAGATTCAAGGGGTGGCAAAAGGGAAAGAGAGATAAAATCTTTCATGAAAAAATACAGTAATGAGGAGACAAAAATGCTCATGTTCTTTGTAAAACCAGCAGATGTAAAGGGAACTTCATTTCTTATAATAGAACATAAGGACAGGGATGACGATAGATACCTATATCTTCCTGCTCTGAGGAGGGTGAAAAGAATTCTTGCTTCTGGAAAGGGTGGCTCCTTTATGGCTTCAGACTTTTCCTATTACGACATAGGTAAGCCAAAACTGGAAGATTTTAAATACAACCTCATTGGAGAAGAGCAATTGAATGGTTTCCCTTGTTATATAATTGAGTGTCTCCCTGTATCCCCTCAGATAGAAAAGGACACAGGTTATTCAAAAATTGTCCGCTGGGTTAGAAAGGATAACTACATGATTCTAAAATCTGATTACTACTCAAGGGATTGGAAAAAATTCAAGGTTCTTGATGTGGAAAAGATTGAGGAGATTGAAAAAGTCCTTTTTGCCACTGTAATGACCATGAAAGATGTTATATCTAACAGAACCAGCAGAATGGAGTTCAGGAACATAAAGGTGAATACCGGATTGAAGGATTCCCTGTTCTCTGAAACCTCCCTTGACAGAATTAACATAGAATAGGTTCACCCATGAGAAAATTAAAATTTATAATCCTCTCCTTTCTAATTTTTAACTTTAATTTAGCTTCCCAGCCTGATATTTCAGGTTATGTAAAATTCCTGAGTTATATAAACATTTACGGAGAAAATAGATATTTATTTGAAAAGAACGGGACAAGGCTCCAGCTAAAGTTTTCTGCCTCTTCTGGTAAAGCATCTTTCTTCTCATCATTTAACATAGACGCCTACAAGGGAAGGAAAGAAGAGCTCAGCCTTAATCCTGTCGAATTTTACATCGATCTAAATCTTCCTTCTTTAAAACTGAGAGTTGGAAGACAGTTCATATTCTGGGGAAAAAACGAATGGAATTCACCAACTGATGTTATAATTCCATGGGACTATGAAAATATATCATCCGAAATAGAGGACTACAGAATTCCCCAAACAATGATTCAGGGGACATGTGAGTTCAAAGGGATAAGGATTCAGGGAATATTCAATCCTGTCTTCACTCCCAATAAAATATCTTTCCAGTCTACCCCATTCCTTCAGTTTGAAAAGGAAGAATTGCCTGAGAAGAAAATTTCCAATTCTGAGTTTGGAGGGAAAATAGCTTTCAACAAAAAAGGATGGGACATTTCTTTCAGCTTCTGGGACGGATTTGACAAATTTCCATCCATATATTTTTCCTTTGACCCAATTCAGAGAGTTCTAAAAGCCACTCCAAAGTTCCATAGATTGAAAATGTCAGGGTTTGATATAGAGAAAATATGGGGAAGTTATGGCTTTAAGGGAGAATTTTCTTACAATCAGACAGAGGATAAAGATGGAAAAAATATCTTTATAAAGAACCCTCATTTGAAGTTTCTTATTGGTTTTGATTGGCTTCCAACGGAAAAACTGAATCTCCAGATTCAGTATCTGAGGGAAGAACTCCTGAAATTAAATGTAGAGGAAGAGAATCAGGAATGGCTAAAATTCCAGATTCCTTCAAAAATCCCAGATAAAATCACAGATTATGGAGTAATTATCACAAGATGGAACCCTTCGGATTTTGTATCTTTTCAACTGGTAAATGTGAGGAACTTGAGAAGTAAAGATTGGCTTGGACTCCTTTTAGGAAGCTATGAGATTCAAGATGCTCTAAAAATTATAGGAGGCTTTGTTTTATTTGAGGGCAAGAAA
>JBBIMS010000196.1:0-4263 GCA_037444285.1 Candidatus Aminicenantota bacterium
ATTCTTCAATTTCTGCATGACAAAAAATCAATCTGTTGGAGAAGCAATATCAACAATGAAAGAGGTAATGGATGATATAATCAAAAACCCTGTAACTTCTGAAGAACTCGAAACCTCAAAAAAATACGAGCAGAACTCCTTTGTTCACAGGTTTGACTCAGCAATGGCTGTCCTTCAAGAATTTATATCTTTAAAACTTCTTGGTTTTCCTGAAAATTATCTCGAAGTTTACATCCCGCGTATATTAAGGGTTGACAAGAGTAAAGTTCTTGAGATGGCTAAGAGAACCATTCATCCTGAGGAGCTTGTTATCCTGGTCGTTGGGAAAAAGTCTGAAATTGAAAACCAGCTAAAAGCTCTAAATTTGGGAGAAGTAAAGGAACTTCCACTACCAAAGGAGTAGAAATTAATTTAGCTTAAAAAGCCATACATCACATTCAATAAAACTTTTATAAAGTAGAAGAGTGAATTTGTTTTTTAAGTAGTTTAAAAATTCAGGGTGTGGGATTCTATGGGCTCTTAAATACCATAAGTAGGATGGTTTTTTCTCCAATAGGATTTTTTCAAGCTTTTCAATGTCTTCTCTCTCACCGAGAATGTATTTAAGCCTATTTTCAAAACCTTTTCTTTTGAAATAATAGTTAAAATGTTCTTTGCTCCATGAAAAGCCAATTATTATAGAATTATCGAAAAGATTATAGTTTTCTGCAACAAAAAAGACAGCCTCCCTGAACTGTTCCTTGTGAGGTTTTTTGTAATAAGATATTCCAAAAAAGAGCTGGAAAATAGAGAATGTAAATAGAAATAAAGTTATTAAAACTTTTAAGGTTTTTTTCAATTCCAACTGGGTTATAGAATGGGCAAGAAGAAGGTAGGCTGGGGGAAGGGAGATTATAAGATTCCTTATGGTTATCACAGGAGTGGAGATTAGAGATTTTGTAAAGGTAATGATAAAGGGTAAGACAAGCCAGAGAAGAAGGAGAGAGGTTTGAAAGGAAGATTCAATTTTTAATCTCCTTTCCTTTAAATTTTTCAAGAGATTTTTTATAGGGTTAATTAGATAGAGGATTAGAACCATTGAGGTGAGAAATTTGGAGCTGTTGAAGAAATAATAGAGAAAAGATATTGTAGGGAGAACCCATTCCTTTTTTATCCAAATTTCTTCCTTGTTTATGTGCTCAAGCATTGCTGGAAGCCAAGGGATATAGAGGATCAAAACTATTGCGTATAAAAGAAGAAAGAAAAGAAACTTTTTCTTTTTGCCAAAAAACAAAAGAAATGCTCCAATTCCCTGAAGAGCCACAAATAGGAGCCCAAAATAATGGAGATAGCAAGTTATTGATGAAGATAAGACAAGAAAGAAGGAAGGAGGGAAAACAATTTGCCCATCTCTTAATCTTTCAATAACAGTTATCCATAAATAGAATGAGAGCATAGAGAAAAGGAGAAGAAGAGAATAAACCCTTGCCTCCTGACTGTAATAGATTGGAAACCACAAAACTGCCATCAGTGCTGAGGAGATAATTCCTTCCCATTCAGAGTAGACTTTCCTTCCGATCAGATAAATTAAAAATATGGAAATTATTCCAGCAATTCCCGATGGAAGTCTAAGCCAGAACTCAGAGTCACCAAAAAATTTTATAACGAAAAATAACAAAATCTGATTTCCTGGTGGATGAACATCAGAAATGGCATCAGATATAACCTCCTTCAGACTCACATGATTGCTCCTCTCCCAGCTTGCAAGTTCATCGTTCCAGAGGGACTCCTTATCTATTTTATAAAATCTGAGGAAGGAGCCAAAAAATATTATAAGAATCAGGATTGCATAATTAAGCTTTTTCATAAGATTTTGCTTAAAAAGAAAGCCTTCAATCATTAAATATCATTATAAATCTCGAACTCTATTGGTAAAGGCTTTTTTCCGATCCCCGCAATCTCCTTTTCTTTAAATTCAATCCAGAAATTAATAAGATCCTCAGGGAAAACATCCCCCTGAAGAAGGAACTTGTAATCGTTTTTAAGGGATTTTATGGCATCTGAGAGGGAGGATGGAAGAAATTTGTATTCTTTTTCACCTTTCCCAGGACCAAAGCCTGAAGAAATAGGGTCAATTTTATTAATTATCCCATCCAAGCCAGCAAGAAGCTGGGCAGACATTGCAAGATAAATGTTACATGTTGCATCAGGGGGTCTGTATTCAATCCTCATTGTGAAGGGGGAGGAGTGTTTTGGAATCCTTATTGCAGCTGTTCTGTTGGCAACATCAAAAAATGCCCTTGTTGGAGCCTCGAAACCAGGGATTAACCTTTTGTAAGAGTTTGTTGAAGGATTTGTGAAAGCAGAAAGGGCTGGAGAATGGTAAAGAAGCCCTCCTATATAGTAAAGCCCTGTCTCGCTCAAACCAAGGAGCCCATCCGGGTCATAAAACAAAGACTTTCCTTCTTTAACAAGATATTGATGGAAGTGCAGTCCATTTCCAGCTTCATTATAAATTGGCTTGGGAAGGAAAGATACAAATTTGCCAAACTTTTTGGCAACATTTCTCACAAAATATTTAATCATCATTCCCCAATCTCCTGATCTTACCAATTCGTGATGTCCCGTCTCAATCTCTTCCTGCCCTGGGGCACCAACTTCATGATGGTGATATTTGATTGACACACCAGCTTCTAAAAGCAATCTAACAATTTCCTCCCTTATTTCATGATATCTGTCAAAGGGTGGAATTGCATGATATCCGCCTTTAAGTTTTATAGACCAGGAAATCTCAGGATTTCCTTCAACTCTTGCCTCAAGGGAGTTTATTCTGACAAAAGTATTCATGGGAGAATTGGAAAATTCAAGATTGTCAAACAGATAAAACTCATACTCAGGACCCCAAACACTTTTCTCTGCGATCCCTGTATTGAAAAGATACTCTTCCGCCTTTTTTGCTATGTAGCGGGGATCCTTTTTAAAAGGTGTTTTACTCTCTGAATCAGAAATGTAACATATGAGGCTAAGGGTCTTTTCTCCTAAGAAAGGATCTATAAAAGCTGTTCCTGGATCAGGGATTAGGCTCATGTCTCCTTCCTCAACTCCTCTGAATCCAGGAAAGTTTGAGCTGTCAAAACCCACTCCCTTTTCAAAGAGCTCCTCTGTGAGGAGTTCCGATGGAATTGTTACATGGTGCCATCTTCCTACAAGGTCGCAAAACTTTAAATCAACTCCTTTAATCTTTTCCTTTTCAATAAGTTTCATAATCTTTTCCATGAATTATTCCTCCTTAAAATATCATTCGATTTTCTATTATAACAGATTGCTGAATATGTGGCATAAAAATTTGATATAAAACAAAATTGTAGTATAATTTTTTTCAAAACCAATTAGAATGAAGAGATGAAAAAATTAGAGGATCTGATTGAAGACTTCAAGGAAAGGGAGATAACAGAGCATTTTATATATAAAAAAATTGCAAAAAATTTAAAGGGAGATAACAGAAAGGTTCTTGAGGCTATTTCCGAAGATGAGCTAAGGCACTATCAGAAATTTAAAGAGTACTCAAGAAAGGATTCAAAACCCAATAAATTTTTTATCTTTTTATACTCTCTTCTTTTTAGAATGTTTGGCTTGACCTTTACAATTAAAATTATGGGGAGGAATGAAGAAAAAGCCCAGAGGAACTATTCTAATCTCATCGCAAGGTTTCCAGAATTTAAAACCATACTTGATGAGGAAGAAAGACACGAGAGGGAACTAATATCAATGATAAATGAAGAAAGGCTGAATTATGTTGGATCAATGGTTCTTGGATTGAACGATGCCCTTGTTGAACTAACAGGAGCTCTTGCAGGATTATCCTTTGCAATTCAGAAAACTCATGTTGTGGCAGTAGCAGGTCTCATAACCGGGATCGCTGCTTCCCTTTCAATGATGTCTTCAGAGTATCTATCAAAAAAATCAGAAGGGGAGCAGAACCCTCTTAAGGCATCTTTATACACAGGAATTGCTTACATAATTGCAGTCATCCTTCTCGTGATTCCCTTCTTTATATTCAAAAGATATTTAATCGCCCTTCTATTCTCCCTTGTAAATGTTGTAATTGTGATATTTATTTTCACATTCTTCATCTCAGTAACAAAGGAGCTGGATTTCAAAAAAAGATTTTTGGAGATGATTTTCATAAGTTTTGGAGTTGCGGGAATTTCTTTTATAATAGGGCTTGGATTGAGAAGAATAATAGGGATTGATATTTAAAAATTTATGAGGAGGTTTTGAAAT
>JBBIMS010000197.1:0-252 GCA_037444285.1 Candidatus Aminicenantota bacterium
CACTTTTAAATTTTACTGAAAGAGGCTTTGAAAGATGGACTCTAACAAAAGGGTTCTCGTTCCTGGAAAGAAGAGTAATGTTTCCAAACGAAAAGTCTTTCTGGGAGAATCTGATTTTTACCCTGTTTTTTATTTGTTTCAAATCTTTAAGGGGAGCGTTTACAATAGCATCAAAAGTTTTTGTTCTGAAACCTTCTTTCATCTTTTTACTCCATATAGGCTTTTGTTAATCTTTTTCCGAGTTCAACCACT
>JBBIMS010000197.1:302-4255 GCA_037444285.1 Candidatus Aminicenantota bacterium
TGAAGCTCAAGAAGATAAATGAGTTGACCCATAAGGTAAGGGTTAATCTCAGAAATTGAAAAAGTCATGCTTGGAACGCCATTCATAGCAAGGGAATTTTCAGTGGCTCTTTTCTCTGTTCTCAGCAGATGGGAAAGTTTCTTCCCTTCAAGATAGGAAAATTCTTCAAACCCAAATTCAGGGATTGTAAAGTCTTTTCTGAAATTTTCAACTTCCCAGAAGGTTATAACCTTGTCCTTGGGGCCTTCAATCCAGAGCTGAAGCTGAGAGTGCTGATCAATTGAGCCAACAGCAGGGTAGGGGGTCTGACCCCAAGTATAATTACCCCTCCTTTTTCCAAGGCTTTCAGCCCATAGCTGACAATACCATAGAGCCATTTCAAAGAGGGATGATGAGTAGGGCATTATGACCTGAATTTTTTTACCCTTTTCAAATAGACCAACTAATATAGATGCTGAAAGAATTGATGGATTATCTTTTTCAATCTTCTGATGGAGAAAATCAGCAATATTCTTTGCTCCCTGAAGAATTTTTGAAATGTCGATTTTCAGAAGGAAAAGAGGCAAGAGGCTAACAATGCTGAGGACAGAATACCTGCCGGGGACATCATCGGGAAAAGGAAGTAATTGAAGTTTTAAAGATCTTGCTTTCTCATAAAGAAATCCTTTATTGGTTGTAATTATTAAGATATTCTCTTTTAGATCTTTTAGAAGTTTTAAAATTAAATAAAAGTAAGAAATGGTTTCGATTGTTTCTCCGGATTTGGAGATTACAAGAAAGATTGTTTTTTCTATCTTTATGGTTTCAAGAACTGATGAGTAAAGTTCAGGATCAGGATTGTCAAGTATAAAAAGTTTCGGAGCTTTCCTTTTTTGGTAGGGGAAGAGGTTGTAATTGATAGGCTTCAGTGCTTTAAAAAGAGCTGAGGTTCCAAGGGATGAACCCCCTATTCCAGCGACAACAACATTTTCCCATTCCTTTTTGCAAACATCGAGGGATTCTATTATTTTAATTGTTTTATTTTCGTAGGGAAGTTTAGTGAAGCCTTTCTCCCATCTTTTTTGATTGATTGATTTTAAAGCTAATATCCCTTCTTTCGACAATTTTTCTAATTCTTCTATTTCAAGACCGTTACCCTGAGTATTTTCTGATAAACAAAAATCTGTATTCAGCCTTATTCTATCTTCCATTTTTATTTTGAAGGATAAAGGATGATCTCTCTTTTTAAAGGGTTAGCAGACGCTATCAGCACTTTTACTTTATCTCCAATCCTCCAGAGCTTACCAGTCCTCTTACCTCGAGCAACAAATCGGTTCAGAAAATAAATCTCTTCTTTTATATCAGTAAGGAAAATTTTACCATCCACTTTATACTCTTTCAAGGAGACCTCTATCCAGTCCTTCCCCAGATATGAAATAAAACCCTCTGTTTCTTCACCCACTTTGCTTTTTACGAAATCCATTATTTTCACCCTTAAATTTTCCTCTTCAGCTTGATCCCCATTTCTTTCACAGAATGATGAATGGACAGAAATTTCCTGGAGTTTTTTCTCATCGTAAATTGCCCCTCCTTCAAGACCGAGGATGCTTTTAAGGATTCTGTGAACAATAAGGTCAGGGTATCTTCTTATGGGAGATGTAAAATGGGTGTAGTAATCAAAGGCAAGACCGAAATGCCCTTTGTTTACTGGTGAGTATCTTGCAAGTTTGAGGCTTTTCAGAACAAAAATCTGGAGAAGCCATCCATTTTCATTTTCCATTATTTTTTCAAGAACGAACTGATAAAATCTATTCAAATCGCCCTTTTTCGGGAAAGGAATTCCAAGAACTTTCAACATTCCTTTTAGCTCTTCAACTTTTTTTAAATCAGGAGGTTCATGGATACGATACAATGAAGGGACGCCTTTTCTGTGAATAAACTCTGCAACAATTCTGTTAGCCACAAGCATGAATTCCTCTATTATCCTTTCAGAGACAAGTCTTCTACCACCATCCATACTTAAAATTCTTCCCATGGAATCAATGGAGAGCTCTGGCTCAGGTAAATCAAAATCAATGCTTCCCTCTTCATATCTCCTTTTCCATAGAATCTCGGCAAGTTCCTTCATCAGGAAAAGTTCCTTTTTGAGCCATCTTTCTTTTTGATGAAGGGTTATTTCTCCTTTCAAAATCTTTTCTACATTGCTATAGGTCATTCTTGCTTTGCTTTTTATTATTGAAGGAAATATATCTGATGAGACAATTCTTCCGTCCTTTCTAATTTCCGCAATAACTGTCATGGTAAGCTTGTCCTCGTTTGGATTTAAACTGCATAGGTCATTGGATAATTTCTCAGGGAGCATGGGAAGAACAAGTTCTGGAAAATAGACACTTGTTGACCTCAAAAAAGCTTCTCTGTCAAGGGCTGTTCCGGGACGGACATAATGGGATACATCTGCTATGTGAACACCAAGGAGGAAGTTTCCATTTCTTAGTTTTTTTACATTTACAGCATCATCAAAATCCTTTGCATCATCGTTGTCTATTGTAATTATTTTTTCATTTTTCAAATTAACTCTTTCCTTGGGTGGAGATTTTTCATCAAAATATAGAGAAGAGGCTTCTTTCATTACATCATCGGGAAATTCCCTTCTCAGCCCATATTCTTCAATTAGTAGATCAAGATAGGAGTTAACACTCTCATAATTGAGGAATTCTCCAGTATTGTCATCTTTTATTGCAATGCGAGCAGGAGTGGTTGGATCGTAATGGAAATTATAGGGGAGTGAGTTTATAAAAATAGAGGAAAGCCTGCGGTCAATAGGGTTTAGTTTGTATCCACTTCTTGTTCTTTGAATATATCCTATAATTTCCCTCTTTTCTTTTTTGATAACTCTCACAACTCTTCCTCTTTTCCCACCTTCTGTGTCCTTTTCAATAACTATTTCAACCGAGTCTCCATGCATGGCATCTCCAGAAAGTTTCTGAGGGATGAAAATCTCCTCTCCATTGCGAAGGGTTACAAATCCGCTCCCACTTCTTGTTCCTGTAAATTTCCCCTTCAATACCCTCTCCTTTTCCACCAGGGAAATACCTTTTCTATCGAAATTTATTATTCCTTCTGACTTCAACTTTTGAAGCACTTTTCTAACATCTCTTCTCAAAGCTTTTTTTGAGCCTTTCTTTCCCATGCCCCTTATTTTTTTCAGCAAATATGAAAGGGATACTCTTTCTTCTGATTTTAGAATTGAAATTATACTCTTTTCCATTTTAAACTGAGTGGTTTTTGACATTTGAATTAGCTCATGAATAAAAGAAAAAGATAATTTGAATCCTAAAATTTAATAATTTCATCGGGTTTTTTACTTTTATTATTTTAGTTCAACAAGATCACCCACCCTTACAGGGTTCCTGCAGGAAAGAATCTTTGCCACAGATGTATTTTTTTGGGACTCTATAACTATTAAATTTCCAATGTTTATCTTTGGGATCCTGTCATTGATGTATTGAACGATTGTCAATTGGGTTCCAACATTTATACCATCTTCCTCACCAAGATCAATTACTACTTTATCGTATAGTCCTGCTTCATTGAATCCATTCTCGAGATAAACTATGGTTCCAGTTGGGGGGAGAGGGGTAGGACATTCATCGAAACCTTTATTTTCAGCTACAATGGCAAGCTTTGGCTCGAAGGGGATCAAATAGTCTCCTTTCATCACAGGGAAAATGCAGTTTCTCAGCTCTGCCAGGAAGGTTTCCTCCTCAACGCATTTTACCCTGGCAATCCCTATTCTTCTTATTAAATAACCAAGTTTTTTTCCTGTATGGGGGTGATGAAGAGCTCCTTCATTCCTTACTACAAGGAATTCCTCTCCAAGTTTTGTTTCAGAACCGTTTCTTGAGACAGCTATTATGTCATAATCCGATGAGGTTTTGCAGAACTCTTCCCTTTCAGAACCAATAACTTTCATT
>JBBIMS010000198.1:0-4223 GCA_037444285.1 Candidatus Aminicenantota bacterium
GAAACTTTTGAAAAGGGGTATATTTGAGGATATATGGATTCAGCCTGCTGCTGGAGATGCTGGAGGAGCTATTGGTTCAGCATATGCAGTTTATCACATGTATTTTGGAAAGGATAGGAAGGTTCATAATATTGATGGGATGCAGGGAGCTTATCTGGGAACTGAATACAGCGACTTGGATATTTTAAAAACATTAAGAAAATACAAAGCCCCTTATAAATATTTTGAAGATTTTGATGATCTATGCAATGTAGTTGCTGAGCTCCTTTCTCAGGGAAAGGTTGTGGGCTGGTTTCAGGGAAGGATGGAGTGGGGGCCAAGGGCTCTTGGAAACAGGAGTATCCTGGGAGATGCAAGAAATCCTGAAATGCAGAAAAGATTGAATTTAAAGATAAAATTCAGGGAAAGCTTTAGACCCTTTGCTCCGTCTGTTATTTACGAGGATGTTGGAGAATACTTTGACATCGAGAAGCCCTCTCCTTACATGTTACTTATTGCAGATATATTGGAAAAAAGAAGAAATCCACTTCCTGAAGGTTATCATAAACTCCCTGTAAGGGATAAACTCTATTTTGTTCGTTCTGATATTCCTGCAATAACCCATCTCGATTACTCTGCAAGGCTCCAGACTGTTCATGAGGAGACAAATCCAAAATTTTATAAGCTTTTGAAAAAATTTAAAGAAAAGACAGGATATAGTGTTATTGTAAACACAAGCTTCAATGTAAGGGGAGAGCCGATAGTTTGTTCTCCAGAGGATGCCTATCGATGTTTTATGAGGACTGATATGGATTTCCTCGTTCTCGGGAATTTCCTTCTTGAAAAGGATAAACAACCTGAATGGAAAGAAAAGAAAGATTGGAAGGAGGAATATGGTCTGGATTAAATCTAGGAGGAGGTGATATGGGTATAATTAAGGAGCTATGGCTTTTTATAAAAGAAAGAAGAATCTGGTGGTTCCTTCCTGTTATTTTAGTCCTTATCCTTCTCGGCTTTTTGATAATTCTTTCTGCAATTCCAGGTGTTGCTCCATTTATTTATACTCTATTTTAGGAAATGGAAAGAGTTGATTTACTAAAAACCTTAAATGGTTTTTCCCTATTTTTCTTAGTATTGTTTTTCATATTTGGGAAAATATCTCTGCTGATTATCTCCGCTATATTCCTTTTTATAACACTTTTTGGAGGCAAATTTTCCTTACTCCTTGCAGATGGATTTATAAAGTTCGGGCAAATTGTTGGCACAATTCTTACAAAGGTTCTCCTTACAATGGTTTTTTATCTATTTGTAACACCCCTTGGGTTTCTATACAGAATTTTCAACAGGGAGATTTATCTCTTTTTCAAAGACAGGAAGAGGAATACATTCTTTGAAGATGTAAACATTAAATATAAAAAAGAAGATTTTGAGAAATTGTGGTGATTTTATCTTCCAAGAAGCTTAAGTAAAGAGTCTGAAAGAGCTTCAATTGTGAATGGTTTTGGCAAAAATAGAGAATTTTCATCAAGGGGTATTCTTGATTCTCTGACAAGACCTGATATCCATAATATTTTCAAATCTCCTTTAATCTTTCTAAGCTCCTTTTGAACCTCAAAGCCACTTATTCCTGGCAAATGAACATCCAAAATTACAAGGGAAATTTCTTCCATATTTTCTTTATAGACTTTTAATCCTTCTTCCCCATTTTTTGCTGATATGGTCTTTAAGCCCATGGTTTTTAAAAAGTCATTTAGAAGTTCCCTTATATCATCGTCATCCTCTATTGTAAGAACTGTTATTTCTTTTATTTCAATCTTTCCCTTTTCCTTCTTTTCTAACTTGAGCTCCTTCTTTTCCACTGCAGGGAATAAAAGGATAAATTCAGCACCATTTCCAACCTCTGAAAATACCTCAATTAAACCATTGTGCCTTTTCATTATGTTTGAAACCATTGTAAGTCCGAGTCCTGTTCCTTTTCCTGGTTCCTTTGTTGTGAAGAAGGGCTCAAATATTTTTCCGATTATCTCACTGGGAATTCCATGTCCATTGTCTTTTACAGAGATAAAAACATATTTTTTCGAAATCCCACCCTCCCTTTTTTCCTTTTCTCCCGTTTTTAACTTAATCTTTCCACCCCTTTCCAGCGCCTCCTGGGCATTCATCAAGAGATTGAGAATTGCATGATAAATCTGGGAACGATCCCCTTCTATCAATGAAATTTCAGGAAATAATTCTTTCTCCAATATTATATTTTCAAAACTCTTCTCAACAAGGAGGATAATTTCGTTTAGAATATCGTTCAAATTGAGAGGCTCAAATTTGGGAGGGGAAGGACGATAAAGATTAAGAAGATTTTCTGTTAAATTTACACCTTTTAATGCTGATTTTTCTATTGTTTCAATGTATTTATAGTGAAGATCATCATTTTTGTAAAAAGATTTCAAAAAAGAAGAATAACCAAGAATAGCTCCGAGAATATTGTTGAAATCATGGGCAATTCCGGCTGCCAGGGCTGATATGCCTTCCATTTTTTTCATATGTAAAATTTCTTGCTCAAGCATTTTACGCTCTGTCAAATCCTTTATTATTGCTACATATCCAACCCTCTTCTTTTCTTTATCAAATAGCGGAGAAAGGAAGAAATCGCACGGGACCCTTTTCCCACCTTTGTTTATCTTTATTGAATCCATACTGTAAAAAGGCTTTGTTTCAAGGGAATTTATAAGCTCATCAATATTTTCCTTCTCTTTCTCTTCCATTAATATTGTCAGTTTCTTTCCCTTTATTTCATCTTCTTCGTAGCCAAGAATTCTTTCTGCAGATGGATTCCAGCTAACTATTTTTAGCTCTGTGTCAGTTGTTATTATAGCATCTGGAGAAATCCTAAGAATTTCATGGAGGGTTCTCCACAATTCATAATATCTTTCCATTGTCTTCTTTAACTCAGATGTCCTCTCCTCCACAAGTTTTTCAAGACCTGAGCTGTATTCTTGAAGTTCAATGTTCTTCCTTTCAATTTCTTCACTGCTTTCCTTCATTTTCTGAGAGAGCTCATTAAATGAAGAAACAAGCTTTCCTATCTCATCTTTTCTCTCAGTTGCAATCTTCTTTCCCCACTCTTTTCTTTCAGTTATTTTCCTTATTGTTTCTGCCATTTTTTCTATAGGCTGGATTATGTAAAAAGAAAAGGCATTATGGTAAAGGAGAACTAAAGCTAAAATTAAGATTAAAAATATGCCAGAAAGGAAGAGGAATTTTTTTGTAACATTTATGAAGCTCTGATAGGATTTTTCTGCATCGAGCTCCATTTTATCCACAAGAAGCCTCAGGGTGTATGCTGCAATTTCAAAACTTTCATATCCCTTTGTGTTTGCATGGTCGAATGCATCCCTCTTGAGATAGAGAGAGGACATCTCAATTTCTTTCAATCTGTAATTGTTATAAAGAGCAAATTCCTTCTTAAATTTTTCAAAAAGTCGTGCATGGGGAGTGTTTTTAAGAGAATTGTCAAGTTTTTTTAAGTTTCTATCAAGCCTATTACTTACAGATTTAGATTGGTTTTCAAATAAATTCATCTCTTCGAAGCTTTCAGTTCCGATATGTTTTAAAGATAGAATCCTCAAATTGTAAAAATCTCTAACTATCCAGTATAGAGTTGTGAGGGAACTTGTTTGCTCTCTGTAAAGCCTTATATGAAGATTGTTGAGATGTGAAAGAGTTGCTACAAAAACAATGGTAAGGGAAAAAATAAGTAGAAAGAGGATTCCTGTTCCAAAAAGGAATTTCCTGGAAAGTTTCATATCTTGAAATCTCTTCATGGAAATATTTCTCTGCATGCAGATTTCCAGATCCCCATTTCAATCACATCTTCGGGATTGACCCTCTTTTTTATATACCCTTTCTTTGTCAAAAAATCAACCTCTTCCATAAAATATTTCCAGAAATCACCATCTTTTTTGTTGACTCTATATATCTCAGAAGGTTTTGAGAATATTTCCACTTCCTTCATTGTCTTTTTCCACTTTTCTCTATCAAATTCATCCCTTCTAAAATACATTCTTTTTTTCGCAATTTCAAGGAATTTCTCAGTGTTTTCTTCTTTCCCAGACCAAATAGAGGCCTTAATCCAGCCAATCAAAATTTTTTTGAGGGCATCTTTTTCCTTTTCTATTAAATCCTCTCTGCAAAAGATAGCTTCAAAAACAGGAAATTTGGCTGAATTAAACAATTCAACAGCATTCCCC
>JBBIMS010000199.1:0-4194 GCA_037444285.1 Candidatus Aminicenantota bacterium
GCACCCTGAGGTTTCTTAATCGTAACTCCTTCCATTTTTTCAAGGACAGAAAACATGGCATCTCTTCTTTTCTGATACTCTTCATTTATTGGTTTAAAATAAGACATTCCCATTCTGTAAGCAGCTATTGCACCAACCTGTTCAATTGTTGGGGGGCATAGCCTTGCCTGAGCAAATCTAACAAGGGAATCCATAATCTCTTTGTTCCGAGTTATTATTGCACCAATTCTTGCCCCGCAACTGCTGAATCTCTTGGAAATTGAGTCCACAACAATTGTCCTATCCTCAACACCTTTCAACTCAAGAATGCTTCTGTGTTTCAATCCATCATATATAAATTCTTTATATACCTCATCTCCTATTATGAAAAGGTCATACTTCTTAGCAAGATATACAATTCTTCCAAATTCCTCATCGTTGTAAACAGTTCCAGTTGGATTGTTGGGAGAGCAGATTAGAATTCCCTTTGTCTTAGAAGTGATTTTGCTTTCTATCTCTTCAACAGAAGGAAGTCTATATCCATCCTCAGCCTTTGATGTGACAGGAACAATTCTAATTCCAGCAAAGGAAGCATACCCATTGTAATTCGTATAATATGGTTCTGGAATAATTATTTCATCTCCTGGGTCAGCTATAACAGAAAAAGCGAAATGAATAGCCTCACTCCCACCAAGGGTTATTAAAACATTTTCCATGCTCAAATCGATCCCATACTCCCTGAAGTATTTAGCAATCTTTTCCCTCAGTTCAGGAAGCCCCTGGGATGGACCATAGCTAAGAACTTTCTCGTTGAAGTTCTTTATAGCTTCAAAAACAGGCTCAGGGGTAGGAATGTCAGGTTGACCAATATTTAAGTGATAAACCTTTATCCCTCTTTTTTTTGCTGAATCAGCAAGGGGGACAAGCCTTCGGATGGGAGATGCCTGAATATTTTTCCCTCTCTCAGAAATCCTCATTATTATTCCTCCTAGCAAAAATTAATTAAGATTCTATTTTAAATTAACTATGAGAATCTGTCTACAAGGATGAGGAGTTTACTCCAGATAGTATCCGATAGAAAAAAAGCTTACCCAGTGTTTAAGGGAGAAGGGAGCTGTTATACCAAGCCCTGTTTTGCGTAAAGGAATCACGCCCTCGCTGTATGTATCAGAAAAACGAAAGAGTTGACCTCGAATCTTCTTATTCAAAACTTGAGAAACAATCTTCTCAACAGTGAGAAGTCCAAAAGGGATAGAATATTTCCCGCACCAGTAGGAGTTTTTATAATCAAGATAGGTTTTGCCCCAGAGCTCAGTGGTAAGTCCGTAAACCTTTTTTTCATTCATTTCCCCAGTGAGATATTTATCAATTAGCATCCTATCAAAGGAAAGAGCCTTCTCCCAGGCAGATTCCCCTTCACCAAAGGCAATGTTTCCAAAATCTTTTCCGTAATGATTTGCATCAGCTGAGATTAGAAAGAATATATCCTCACCAAGTTTAAATTTATTTTTAACTATATAATCAGAGACAACAAAAGCCAGATTAGAAGAGAGCTCCTCCATTTTCTCAAAAGGCATTGGAGAAACCATAATTGGAGTTATTTTTACATCAGGGTTGAAATATTGTAAAAAAGGGATCAAGGCTTCTATTGAATGTTCAAGTTCGTGAGCTCGGTTATTTATAATAAAATACTCATGATTAAGATTGGATTTAAGATATTCTCTGAGTCCAGAAATCTCCACTGGTTTCAAAACACCTCTCCAGAAATCAAATTCATCGAGAATGAGAAGGGAGTCAAGTCCTTTTATCTCATTCCTGACAGTGCTGTGAGTTACACCAAAAATAACCACTTCCTTAGTTCTTAGAATTCTGTAAAGGGGATAATAAATTCTTCCTGCATAGAGGTGATCGTCATGAGGAGAGATACCAGCTACAAGACCTTTTGAAGGGAAAGAATCTTTTTCTTCTTTTTCCAGGTATTCTATAAGCTTTTTCATGGAATCAGCTTTCCAGCAAAAACCCACATCATCTCGGATTGGGCGAATTTTTAATTCTTTTTCCTCTCTTTGATTCAAAGGGAGAAGAAAGGATGAGATTAAAAATAAAAGAGAAAAGAGCGAAAAAAACATAAATCTCAAATTTTTTCTTTTATATAACATTTACCCTCTCTAAATTTACTATCCCAGATATCAAAAAACCTTTCTTAATCAATAAAAATCTTTCCTTTATCTTCTCGGTCCTCCCCAGAGGGGATAGCCATTTTCATCCCTGAGTTTTAAAACTTTCCCACCCTTTTTGATTTCAGCGGCAAGGATAACATTCTCACCCCTTATCTCAACTCTTGAACCTTTAACCTCGATTTTATCCCCCCTTTCAAATTTAAAGCCCTGGGAAGAAACATACTTTTCAGGACCAACATTGACTGAAATCGTCTCCTTTTCTGTTTTAAGGGAGAGAACAATCAAGCCAAACCCAGATGGACCAAATGTCCTTGTCTCAACATTCTGTACCTCACCTGAAACTGTTATAACTGTTTCTGGATTGTAAAACCTTGCCGGTCTCTGGGGTTGAGCATTTAAAAGGATTGAAATGGAAAGTAAAAACAAGAAAAAAAGCATTAAATTCTTTCTCATAAATACCTCCTGAAGAATTCTCATTAAATTATACCCACCAGAAAAAAGAAAAGTTTCACACTATTTTCTATTTTCCTTCTTCATTCTTTTCTTTAGAACAATCTTAAACAATATTCCCTTTAATTCAAACTTCTCAGTGAGTGCCTTCCTCAACCATGATTCCCAGATCTTCTTTAACCGCTTGCCAGAGGGTGTTATGAATATAAATTTTGGAGGTATACCTGGAATGTGAAAAATTTTTTTAATCTCAACAAGCCTCCCTTCATAGTCAATTATTGGTTGCTCTCTCACCTCTCTTCTGAAATCCTCAAGTTCACTGGGAGGAATCTCCTTCATCGCCCTATTCTTCAATTCTATTGCTTCATCAAGAATCCTCAATATGTTCTTTCCCGTAACCGCAGAAACAAATATCTTCGGGACCGAATCCAAAAATGAATAGCGAGTTTTAATGATATTATCCAGTTGATTGGGGTAAATTTCCTTGGATTCTATAAGATCCCACTTGTTTATTGCTAAAAGCATCGGTTTGTAAGCCTTATTTATCAATCTCGCTATAAATATATCATTTCTTCCAAGCCCTTCGGTGCCGTCAATTACAAGACATACAACATCAGCATTTTCTATGACTTTTGCAGACCTTATCACAGAAGCAGATTCTCTTCCATCCTTTATTTTGCTCAATTTTCTAATTCCAGCTGTGTCGAGAAGGAGAATGGGAATTTTATTTCTTATGACAAGAGTGTCAACCGCATCCCTCGTTGTCCCTGGAACTTCTGAAACAATCAATCTCTCATATCCGAGAATTTTATTTATTATTGATGACTTTCCAACATTTGCCTTCCCTACTATTGCAAGCTTTAATTTAATTTCATCTCTTTCTTTAACATTTTTCTCGCCAATTCTCTTTATAATTTCATCAAGGAGCTCACTTATTTTCAAACCATGCTCGGCAGAAACCGGGAAAACCTTATCCAAACCAAGTCTATAATACTCTGAGCTTATAATGTCTTGATTTGGCGAATCCACTTTGTTGAGAACAACTATAACATCCTTACTTTTATTTTTTATTTCTCTAAAAATCCATTCCTCATAAGGAGTTATAGACCTCCTCGCATCAAGAAGGAAAAGGATAAGATCTGAACTCAAGGCTTCTTCCATTGCCTTCTCCTTGACCTTACTGAGAATTACATCATCAGAGTCCCAGAGTCCTCCTGTATCAATGAGCTCAAACTTTACCCCTTTCCATGAAGCTATTTCCCTTATAGAGTCCCTTGTCATCCCTTCCAGGGAGTGTATAAGAGCCTTCCTTTTTTTGATAATTCTATTAAAAAGAGTAGACTTCCCAACATTGGGAAGTCCTATTATAGCCACTCTTTTATAACCCATCAGATTAAATTTTAAAAAAACAGGGGCAAAAAGGGAAGCCCTGTCAGTTACATAAAACCCCAATGTTCTTGTTTTTGACACTTCTAAAAATTCTAACCCGGATTCTTGACTCAATATTTTTAAATATATAAAATTAACCTTAAAAAAAATTTTTGGAGGAAATCAATGAAAATTACAATTAGTGTCATTAAAGCTG
>JBBIMS010000200.1:0-775 GCA_037444285.1 Candidatus Aminicenantota bacterium
CATTTTTCCTTGATGAAATTGGAGACCTACCACTTCCTCTTCAGGCTAAGCTTTTAAGAGTCCTTCAGGAAAAGGAGACGAGAAGGCTTGGAGAAAACAAAATAAGGAAAGTGGATGTAAGAATCATAAGTGCAACAAATAAAAATTTGGAGGAAGAGGTCAGGGAAAAGAGATTTAGAGAAGATTTATATTACAGAATAAAGGGAGCTGTCATTTATCTCCCTCCATTGAGGGAAAGAAAGGAAGACATACCTCTTCTTACCAACTATTTCATAGAGAAATATTGCCATGAAATGGGGAGGGAAAAGGTCCATCTTTCCCTTGGCGCATTGGAGGCCATAATTTCCTATCATTGGCCAGGGAATGTGAGAGAACTTGAGTCAGAAATAAGAAACACCATTATGCTTCTTGAATCAGGGAAAAAAATTATCGATATAAATGATTTATCTCCAACTATAACTTCCCAGAAGGTTATAAAGCTTGATGTGGGAGGGAACTATGACCTTGCCACTGCAAAGGAAATTTTTGAAAAAAATTACATTGAAGAGATCTTGAAAAGAAATAACTGGAACAGAAAAAAAACTGCTGAAGCTCTTAACATAACAAGACAAGGTTTATTTAAACTCATGAAGAAATATAAGATAATGGAAGAAGATAATGAGTGATTTTATAGTAAAAAGAATTTTGAACTCTATACTTGTTATATTTCTTGTATCCTCTTCAGGATTTTTAGCCCTTTCCCTTTTGCCAGGAACCCCAAAGGAAGCAAGGTTTG
>JBBIMS010000200.1:800-4169 GCA_037444285.1 Candidatus Aminicenantota bacterium
TACTTTGACCAGGACAGAACTTCCACTCTCTCAAAATACTGGAAATTTATTTGTAATTTTTTCAAGGAAGGTTTGGGAAGATCCTCTGTAACAGGAAGAAAAGTGGTGGATGAAATTATAGATGTTCTCCCTTATTCCCTTAGACTTGCTCTATTTTCGATATTTCTCTCCCTTTTAATTTCTCTTCCCCTTGGTTTATTCTGTGCCTTCAAAGAGAAAAAAATTATTGATAATCTAATACTTATATCTTCTATTCTTTTCAGTTCATTACCTGTTATAAGCTTAGGACCCCTTCTTGTAGCAGTATTTTCCATCTGCTTAGGACTCTTTCCTGTCTCAGGCTCAGAAGATTTTAGGAGTTTGCTCCTTCCCTCCTTTACCCTTTCTATTCCCTTTTCAGCTTATTTAGTAAGAATTTTGAGGAAAAGTTTGAAAGAGGAGCTAAAAAAGGTATATATATTTTCTTTAAGAGCGAGGGGGATCAGCGAGGGTCGCATTATTATATCCCATGTCCTTAGAAACTCAATTTTCCCTCTTTTAACTGTAGTAAATCTAAGATTGGGAAGTTTGATAACAGGAGCTATTCTAACCGAGACCCTTTTCTCCTGGCCTGGTGTGGGAAGACTTCTTGTGAGGAGCATTAGTGGGAGAGATTATAATCTCACCTTTGGAATTATAACCCTGTCATCCTTAACCTACATATTCTTAAACCTCATAGCTGATATCACCTATGCTATCCTTGATCCAAGGGTTCGCTATGCCTGTAAAGAATAAAAAGGGCTTAAAAATAACTGGTTTAGCTTTAATATCTTTTGTCCTTTTATTTTCTTTTGTATCTCCTATTTTCTACAGAGTTTCTCCCTTTTCGGTAAGTCTTGAAGATAGACTTTCAAAACCTTCCCTATCATCTCCTTTCGGAAAAGACGAACTGGGAAGAGATCTCTTTGCTCGAATTTCTTATGGAGGGAGAATCTCCATATCAGTTTCTTTAATAGTAGTGGCAATATCCTCAATTATTGGAACTTTATTAGGGATATTCTCAGGATGGATTGGAGGGGTTCTGGACGAAATAACTGGAAGGGTAGTGGACTTTTTTCTTGCTTTTCCCGGGATAATTTTTGTCCTTGCCCTTTCCCTTCTTTTAGGGCAGGGAGTTTTAAATTTGATATTAGCTCTTTCCATTGCCAATAGCATTGAAATATTAAGAATAGCAAGAGCACAAACAATAAAAATAAAAAACATGGAGTTTATCAAATCCTCCCTACTTATGGGGTCTTCTTCCTTTGATATCATAATCCATCATTTTCTTCCTCATGTCCTTCCTGTAATAATTTCCCATTCCCTCATGTCAATACCCAATGTAATTCTTTCAGAAGCAGGGCTAAGCTTTGTAGGAGCTGGAATAACCCCACCAACTCCTTCATGGGGTAGTATAATAGCCGAAGGGAGGTATCATTTTTTTGATGCGATCCATTTAACTTTGATACCTGCTTCATTTCTTTTCATTTCAGTTCTTGGCTTTAATTTGATTGGAGAGTCTTTGGAATTATGAAAAAGGAGAAAATTCTTGTCCATGCGTGTTGTGCTCCTGATGCCCTTGGTTCTTTCGAATCCTTTTCTTCTGATTTTTTACCTGTTTTTTTCTTTTTTAATCCTAATATTCATCCAGAAGAAGAATATAAAAAAAGGATGAATGAAATGGTAAGAGTAGGGGAATTGCTTGGGGTAGAGGTTATTTTAGGAGATTATTTACCTGAGAGATGGTTCTATAATGTGAGAGCATTTGAAAGGGAAAAAGAGGGGGGATTAAGGTGTAATGTATGCATTGCATTAAGATTGCATGAGACAGGCTTGAAGGCTAAGGAATTAGGTTTTAGCTACTTTTCTACAACCCTTACAATAAGCCCCAAAAAAAATGTTGAGATGGTCAATAGAATTGGTAGGATGATTGGGAAAAAGTTAGGAATAAAGTTTATAGAGAAAATATTGAGAAAAAAAGCTGGTTTTGAAAGAAGTGTATTTTTAAGTAAAAAACATAATCTTTACAGGCAAAATTATTGTGGCTGTATTTACAGCCTAGAAGAAAAGAAAAACCCTGAGCCTATCCCATTGCAGGGGAAGTTATCAAAGAAGTGATTATCCCAGCAATTCCATATCCGAAAAAGCTCTGCAAAAGCCAGACTCCAACAATATTGGATGGGAAATTGACAAAAATGTCCTGGGTTAGATAGGTGGGAAGAAGGAAGACAAGCCAACCGAAAAGACCGTAATAAATACCTTTAAGCAGAACCGTTCCAGGGACACCCTGAAATATAAGCATAAAGGTAAGGGTAAAAAGAAGACCGCTGAATATTGAAATCAAAAAGAACTGAAAGATCCCTGAACTTTTTCTCCATAGAGATGAATAATTGGGGTCGAGATAAAGTTTTTTGAAAATTATCCCACTGAAGAACCAGTGGAAAATAAAAATTGAAAGCCCTGAAAGTAATCCAGCAATTAGCCATCTTACCATTTTCAACCTCCTTGACAATTATTCTACTGAAAAATATTAAAAAATCAACCTAATTTTATGTCGGATAATAAATATTATGTAAACCAAAATAAAAAAGGCTTCTGTAAACATTTCTGAAAAGGTATTGTTTAGAATCTCTTGGTTTTAGGAGATGACTGGTAAAAACTACTGAGTGTTCTTTTGATCTTCTGCTTCGAGATTTCTCATGACTGTTTTAATTGCTTCTTTAATCTCTTCTTTGGAAACATTCTGTTTTCCGAAGGTAATTTTTAAAAGAAAATTACTTCCTTTAAACTTAAAGGAAAAATTTTTCTCCCTTTTCTTTCTTTTTATTCTCCTTATGCCATTTCTATTCAAAAGACCTGCGCTAAACTTCTCCAGAACTTCCAGCATTTTCTCTTTATTCTTTAATCTTGCTATTTCCACAAGTATTGTTTTGGATGTAATTGAAAGTTCCTTACATTTTTCAGCTACATCTGGGGGAATCTTTGAGATGGAAATGGATTCTGTAATTGATGACCTGGATTTTCCAATTTTTTCAGCTATCTCTTTGTGGCTGTAACCATAAAGCTCTGAGAGAAGCCTTAAACCATAGGATTCTTCAAAGGGGGTAAGATCCCTCCTCTGCAAATTCTCAATCAAGGCAATTTCAAGGGCTTCATTGTCAGATACATCTATCTCAATACATGGAATCTCTTGCAAGCCGGCATCAATGGAAGCCCTGAATCTTCTCTCCCCTGAAATGATTTCGAATCTTCCATCTTTCTTTCTGACTAATATAGGTTCGAGAACCCCTTTTTCTTTTATTGAGCTTATCAATTCGCTAAGATCTCCCAGGTCACTTCTTGGCTGAAGAG
>JBBIMS010000201.1:0-4165 GCA_037444285.1 Candidatus Aminicenantota bacterium
TCCCAGCCAGAATTTCGGGTTATCAAGCCGAATGGAGGAGAATTTTTTTATGTTGGATGGAAACAATATATCTTTTGGCAGTCACCAACAACCAATGGAAAAGTAAATATCTACTACTCATCTGATGGCGGAGCAAGCTGGCATAAAATTGTTAAAGATTATCCGAATAGTAGAGGTTATCTCTGGAGTGTTCCCAATGTTCTTTCTACCAATTGCAGAGTGAAAATTGAATGGAAACCAATTGAAGGAGATATTACTGTAACTCAGTCTGTTATTAGTGATGGAGTATTCACCATAGCTAACCCTCCAAGGGTTGAAGTTCGAATTATAAGACCCCTGGGAGGAGAAACAATGACTGCTGGCTCACTGGCAGGGATAAAGTGGGAGGTTAAAGTTGATAATAATCCATGCTATGAAGGTTCTTCATCTTTATACTACTCGATTGATAATGGAAACACCTGGAATCTTATAGCCAAGCGACTGAGAATAAATCCAGGAATTGGCGTAGGGGCTTATACCTGGCAGGTCCCCCATGTCAGCTCCCAGCGTTGCAAGTTAAAAGTTGAATGGTCGTGGGTTCGCCTCTGGAGAGATGATACGTTAAAAGGAAGTGATGAAACAGACAGAACCTTCACAATAACAACAAGATGATTTTATCACTACAAATAAAAATGATAAATGCTGAAAAGGAAATGACAGATTTAGATGTCAAGAACTTGATAAAAGGGGAAATTAAAGAATGGAAAAGGAGAGTAGAATGTTTAAAAAAATAATTTTTGTTATTCTCATTTTAACTTTCATTGAATTTTATCTATTCGCTCAGGCTCAAAGAGGGATTAAACTCGCATATCCTGTAGGAACTAAATATCCCCATGCCTTTAGTGGAGAAGTTCTTTATGTGGGTGAGACTGTTGAGATCAAATGGACAACAAGTGGACTTCCTGGAGGAAAGGTGTTGATATATTACAGAACAGATAAAAATTCGAGCTGGAATTTTATTGCCTGTGTGGATAATAACGGGCATTACCAATGGAAAGTACCTGATGCTATGACCAATACTGCTCAGATAAGAGTTGAAAGGCGGCAACAATGCAATTTTCCTCTTTTGAGTTTCAGTGAGAGCGATTTTTTTATCATATCCCCTTTAAAGATATTAGGATCTACCCTGTCCATGATTCCAGCTGAAATTCAAGATGGAGAAAATATCGCCTCGCTCGATTTTTATGTCCAGAACTTAACAAATCGTTCTATTCCCAATGTAGTAGTCAGAATAATTGAGCCTTCTACAGAAATATGCACGGGTCAAGTATTGCTCGATGTGTTAATGAGCTTTAACCCAGGGCTCAACCATTACACTCTTAACAGAGCACTTCAATTTCAAAAACCCACAGGAGACAACAAAGGTATATGCGTAGAATTACACTTGTGGAAAGTGCCTGGATCTTTTGATTATAGTTATAGAGCCTTGCTTGAGGTTAGACCTGGAGTTTATAAATTAGCTCCTTGGAGAGAGAAAAAATGAATCTACAAAAAGATTTAAAATCAATCAATGATTTTATGAAATGGCTTACAAAGATTCTAAGAATATTTTGCAAGGAGGTGAGAATAGAGGGTTTGACAAATTTAAAAAGTGTTGGCAAAGGGCAATTGGTTTATTCGTTTGAGGGTGTTTAAAAATGATATGGATTTTTGGAGGTTAGAATGTTTACAAAAAAAAGTATTTTAATATTTATGATTGTTTTTATTGCCTTTTTTGCAATCCCTTTTCAATCTGCTCCTTCAAGAACAATCAGATTGCTTTATCCGCAGGGATGCCAGTTTCCCAATCAGGCGCCTTATGGAGAAGCTTTTTATGTGGGTGAAGTTGTGGAGATAAAGTGGACGACGACAGGTGAGCCTGGGGGAAAAGTAAAAATCTGGTATCAGACTTCTCCGACCACTCCATCAACTTTAATAGGTTGTTTCGATAATACAGGGAGTTATCGCTGGAGAGTTCCGGATGTAGCTACCGGTACAGCAAAAATTCATATTGACACATGTGATGACTGCCAGTACCCGAGGCAATCTTATGCTGAAAGTGGTTTTTTTAGAATTTTACCTTTAAAAATATTAGGATTTTCAATTCGGATGAATCCTCCTGAAATAAGAGATGGTGAGAGAATCAACTCTATTGAATGTGATATTGAAAATAAAACCAGTAGAAATATTAATGCTACTTTAAGAATAGTGGAGCCTGCTGATCAATATGGCAGAGGATTAATCTTTCCACCTGACAGACCTGTTGTGGTTAGACCGGGAATAAATCACTATCAATTTGCTCAATTTTGTGACCCTTTCAGAAAGCCGACGGGCAATAATAAATTTCTTTCGGTTGAAGTATTGACAGGGCACGGGGTGGAGTTTAAGACAGTTGAGCTTATTGAAACAGGTTCAGGAAGCTATAAGTTAAAATCCCAGACACTAAGAAATCCACAACCAATAAAGAGGTTTTAATGAAGGAGAGAAGCTGAAGATAGCTCTGAGGGTGAAATGAAAAAATTATCAATAGATGTATTGGCAGATGGGATTTGGGATTTAGAGATTTGAAAAGAGGTTAAAAATGTTTAAAAAAATATTTTTTATTTTTATAATTACTCTCTTATTTAATTTCTCAGTTCAAGAAGCCCAAGCCTCAGTAGATATTGGTATTGTATCAGTGGAGTATATCGATGACCAGTTAAAGGAAAAAAATCTGGATTCTGGAGTTCCTTATGATCCTGGCTATACCAAAACAGTCAAATTAAAAATTACTGTTAAATTCACTGGCTCTTATTGCCCTTCAAGTCTGGTGGTTAAGGGGATTCAGATTGGTTCGCAGGTTCCTGTTTATCCGCCCATTTCGGTTCATAGACCTGATTCATCTGGATTTAGTTATGTTTACACTAATTTTACCATACAGAAAGGTTTAGAGTTTAAGAGGTATAATTTCACAGTTATGGTTCTGATAGGGCAGTGTGAGGATAGCAATCCAAATAATAATAGCCTTGTTGTCCCTATTCTTCTTGTAAATTCCCGCCAGAATACCTGTGACTACCGTATTGAATCAATTATATTGCACTATGGAGACAATAGAGAAGGAGGTTTACCTTATACTCCAGATTTTCCTACTCTTTGTGAATTAAAGGTAAGAACTCGATGGAACAAAATAAATCCACCAATTGGAATCCAGTGTAAGATGAAAATCCATGTTTTGGGAGTATATGATAGGAGAGTGCTGCTTCCTCCTATTAAGGTGCCCGATCCAGACGAAGCAGGAATTTCTGAGCAAATTCTGCGTTTTAACTTGCCACAAGGTTTAACTGTTGGAAGGAATTATCTGCTGCGAGTAGAGCTTTTACCATCAGCAATAGAGTGTGATTCCAATCGAGATAATAGTGCTAAAGATTTTAATATTAAGCTTTTGAAAAGGAGTGGTGATGATTTAGTAATAAGAATTTTGAAAGTTGAGAAGCATTGGGATGGGCGTGAAAGGGGAGAAACGATATGGTTTCCGAAGGCTACCGTTGCTATTGCCAATGTTTCAGGAACAGAGACTCTTTACAATGTGGAAGTTATGTATGGTATGGAGGTGGAAGTCAATGGTAGAAAGGAAAGTTGCTTTATTGAAAAAAATACGGTAATTGACTCTCTTCCTCCTCGAGTCTGGGTTGAAAGAACTTTGTATATTCGTTCTGGTTGGGAATGTAGAGTGCATCTTGGTCCAAACGATAAAGTAACCGGCAGAGCAATAGTTATTGTTGATTTCCCCGATCGCGTAAAGGAAATAAACGAGGGCAATAATATGGATAGCAAATTTTTTCGTGATTAATAATTTTGGCAACTGTCAGCAACAAAGAAAAAAATCAATCAATGATTTTATGAAATGGTTTACAAAGATTCTAAGAATATTTTGCAAGGAGGTGAGAATAGAGGGTTTGACAAATCTAAATGTACTGGCAGATGGGATTTGGGATTTAAAGATTTGAAAGGAGGTTAAAAAATGTTAAAAAAGCTTATTTTGATTGTTTTAGTAGCATTTTTTATCGCTGGCAATTGTCTCGCCCAGGGCATGTCACCTGTGAAAGTTACTAAACTTAAAGTTACTCCATCTCCGTTCAAAGCTGGTGATATTCTGACATTTACAATT
>JBBIMS010000202.1:0-4155 GCA_037444285.1 Candidatus Aminicenantota bacterium
ACTCGCCTTTTCTTTAGAAACTCTGTTAAAAATAGTTATCCTTCCCTTGTATTTACCGTTCTTAAGTTTCATGGGAATCTCAATTTCAAAATTTCTTTGGTTTAGCTTTTCAATCTCCTCCTTTGAATAGGAGACCTTATATAACTCTGATTTGCTCCAGGATTCAGCTCCAGAAATTTCTATTCTTACTTCAATTTCAGTATTAAATCTTCCCTTTTCTTCAATTAAATATATGTTTTCATAGGGGATTAAAACTTTTATTTTTGCTCCTTCTTCAGCCTTTTCAACCTCCAGTTCAAACTTTAAATTTGTTCCTATTTTTTCCTTAGATGGTCTTCCATCAAGAACTTGACTGGTTGGAATCATTTTAATGTTATCAAGGAGGAAAAGGCTCTCAGGTGTCAGTCTATAATCTCCAGAATTATAAGGATCATAAAATACTACCTGTAGATACTCATAATACCAGATTTCATGGGCGTAAGGGTAAGTTGCTGAACCCATTGGATATTTTTCCATCTGAGAGGGGGGACCATAAATTATATAGACCATCCCTCTATCCTGAAGCCATCCTGGTTTTCCTCCTCCTCCTCTGAATAACCTGTTTGCTTCATCAATTCTTTTATAATATTCCTCTTTAAATCCCGCTGGTCTTCTCGCCCAAAATTCTTCAATATAATCCTTCCTTTTTTCAGGAGGTAAACGTAAAAATTCTTTCTTTTCCTCTGGAGTGATTATGTATCTTGTTTCAGAGAGAAATTTCTCACTTTCAGGATCAAGCTTCTCCCTTTTCTCAAAAATCGAGCAGGAAATAAGGAAAATTAAAGAGAAAATAAAAATTTTATTTTTCACAATTCACTCCTTCATAAAAATTATATTTTTCCTTAAAAAATTGGTCAAAGGGAATTTTCCTTTATGCATTCTATAACAAGATTTTCTATTTTGTCTGCGATCTCATTAACTTCCAATTTTGCATCAATCACATAGGTTCTGTTTATTTTTATCTCCAGAAAATTCTTCCTCACTTCTTTAAGGAAGTTTTCCTCTTCAAAGAGAATTTCCCGCTCCCTTTTTATTCTTTGAAGGGATTCCCCTGGGTGAATATCAAGGATAAAAATTATGTCAGGCTTTGGTGCAAAACTTTCGTTCATCTCCCTTATGGTTTCCTTGTCTATCCCCCTTGCTCCCTGATATGCTATTGTAGAGATATAGTATCGGTCAACAATTACAATCTTTTTATCCTTAAGAGCTGGAAGGATGTTTTTTCTTACATTCAATTTTCTGTCCTTAATGAAAAGTTTAAGTTCCTCATATGGGTCAATGGATTCTGTATTTTTAGAAATTTCCTTGATTTTCTTTCCCCATTTTGATGATGTTGGTTCTTTCAACAAAACAACTTCAAAACCCCTCCTTTCAAGTCTTTCTTTTAGAATTTTAGCCTGTGTGGATTTCCCTGCCCCATCTATTCCCTCAATGGCAATCAGAATACCTTTTTTCAGCATATCCTTGGTAATGGCTCTCCTGAAAGGGGGTCAACAATCCTTCTCCCCCCTGAAAGAGTTTTGAGAAGAACCCTTTTAGGCTCTGATATTACCTCTCCTATGATGTTAGCTTCCCTTTCTCCCATCTCCCTTAATTTTTCAAGAACCTTTTCAGCATCTTCCTTACCTACAATAAAGAGCATCTTTCCTTCATTGGCAATATACAATGGGTCAAGACCCAGTAGCTCACACACTCCGAGAACATTTTCTTTTACTGGAATGTTTTTTTCGAAAAGCTCAATCCCGAGTCCTGATTTTGAAACGATTTCATTCAATGGGGAAGCAATACCTCCTCTTGTTGGATCCCTCATAAATTTAATTCTGTCAGAGATTTTCATAACCTCATTTACAATTTTCCATAGAGGCTTGCAATCAGAGATAGGCGGGTTTGATAGTTTCAGATTTAACCTTTCATTCAAAATTGATGTTCCATGCTCAGCAATTCCACCATTAATTATAACCTTATCTCCCTTCTCTATCCTTGAATAGGAGAGTTTAACATCATTTTCTATAATACCTATTCCAGAAGTATTTATAAATATTTTGTCCCCTTTCCCTTTCTCAACTACTTTTGTATCCCCTGTTACAACAAGAACATTTTCCTCCTCTGAGACTTTTTTAATGCTTTCCACAATTCTCTCAAGGCTTTCCCTCTCAAAGCCTTCCTCGATAATTAAAGAAAGGGATATATAAAGAGGTTTCGCACCAACAGCCGATAGGTCATTTATTGTTCCACAAACTGCTAATTTTCCAATATCTCCTCCATTGAAGAAAATTGGGTTTATTACATAACTATCTGTAGTGAAAGCTATCTTTTTTCCATTTATTTTTAATACTGCAGAATCCATCAACTCTGAGAGGAGAGGATTCCCTAAATTATTTAATATCACCTCATTTATAAGTTCGTGCATCTTTGTTCCACCAGAGCCGTGAACAAGTAGAATCTTATCTTCTTTCATTATCATTCAAATCTAAAAATTATATCAGAGTAAATTTTTAAACTACTCCATATTTCTTGCCAACTTTTGTAAAAGCTTCAATTGCCCTGTCAAGATGTTCTCTTGTATGGGCAGCAGAGATTTGAACTCTTATCCTTGCCTGACCCTTGGGAACAACAGGATATGAAAACCCAACAACATAGATTCCTTCGTAGAGGAGATCCCTTGCCATATCATGAGCAAGTTTTGCATCTCCCAGCATTATTGGAACAATTGGATGGATTCCTTCCTTTATTTTAAAGCCTCTTTTTTTCATCTCCTCTCTAAAATAAATTGTGTTTTTCTCCAGCCTGTCCCTGAGCTCAGTGGTTTCGAGAAGGATATCAAGGACCTTTATTGCTGCTGAAACAATAACAGGAGGAAGGGAATTGGAGAAGAGATAAGGTCTTGAACGCTGTCTCAGAAGCTCTATAATCTCCTTTCTTCCTGTTGTAAACCCTCCTGATGCTCCTCCCATTGCCTTTCCAAGGGTTGAAGTTATGACATCGACCCTTCCCATCACATTGCAGTATTCTATGGAACCCCTTCCAGTTTTTCCGAAAAATCCAGTAGCATGGGAGTCGTCGACCATTACAAGGGCATCGTATTTTTCAGCAAGATCACAGATTTTTTCCAATGGAGCGACATCACCATCCATGCTGAATACCCCATCAGTTGCAATCATTCTATACCTGAAGGACATACTCTCTTTAAGCTTTTCCTCAAGGTCATTCATATCAATGTGTTTGTAAACCTTTCTTTGTGCTTTGCAGAGCCTTATTCCATCTATTATTGATGCATGGTTCAACTCATCAGAAATAATGACATCCTCTGGACCGAGAAGAGGCTCGAAAAGACCACCATTCGCATCAAAACAAGAGGAGTATAGAATTGTATCATCCGTCTGGAGGAACTGGCTTATTTTCCTTTCAAGTTCCTTGTGTATATCTTGTGTGCCGCAGATGAATCTGACGGAGGACATCCCATAACCTCTTCGGTCAAGCCCTTCCTTTGCAGCTTTCAAAAGCTCAGGATGATCTGAGAGCCCCAAGTAGTTGTTGGCACAGAAATTTATTACCTCTCCTTGCTGGACAATTATGTCTGCACCTTGAGGGGAAAGAATTATCCTTTCATCCTTATAAAGCCCTGCTTCCCTTATTGAATTAAGCTCACTGGTTATATTATCTTTCCATTTTTCAGAGAACATTTTGCCTCCTCAAAAATAAATTTTAATTTTTAAATAAGGGAATGAAAAGGTATATAATATTCTATTCATTTAATCTCCTGAGGAAAGAGGACAATTTTTGCAGAATTTTCAGGGTGGAGCATAAGTTCAAAACCCTTCTCAAAATCTTCCAGTTTGAATTTGTGGGTTATTACTGATGAAATGTTGAGCTTCCCCTCCTTTAGCCAGGAGGATGTCTTGAGCCAGGTCCGATACATCTCCCTTCCATTTATTCCGTAAATTGTTATCCCTTTAAAAATGATTTGATTGTTGTAATCAATTGTTACAGAGGAAGGTGGGATTCCAAAAGCAACAAATACACCCCCCTTTCTAACAACTTCAAGTCCATTCTTTATAGCCTCATTGGCACCAGCCATCTCAATTACAACATCAGCTCCTGTTCCTTTTGTGAGAT
>JBBIMS010000203.1:0-4153 GCA_037444285.1 Candidatus Aminicenantota bacterium
AAGGCTTATAGTTCCAAGGGAGAGCATCCTTGTTCGTGGTGGAAGGAAACTCTGCTTTGTTGTTGAAGGAGAACTTGCGAAATGGCGCTATGTGGAGACAGGATTGGAGGATGATGAAAATGTTGAAATTTTGAGTGGTGTTTCTGAAGGGGAAAAGGTTATAGTTGAGGGGCATTTTACCCTTGCCCACGATGCAAAAGTTAAGATTGTGGGTGAAAATTAAATAGAGGGGGAGATGTCAAAGCTAATAAGATTCTCAATTGAAAGACCTGTAACTGTGGCAATGATCTTTCTTGGAATTGTTTTCCTTGGAATGATTTCCTTGAGAGAGTTGAGTGTTGATCTCCTTCCTTCCATTCAATATCCCCGACTTTCAGTGATAACCACATATATTGGAGCAGGTCCTGAGGAGGTGGAAAATTTTATAACCTCTCCCCTTGAGTCATTTTTGAGCACAGTTCCTGGTGTAAGGAAGATAAAGTCAATTTCAAGGGAGGGAGTTTCAATAATTACCATTGAGTTTGAATGGGGAACCAATATGGATTTTGCCCTTGTTCATACAAGGGAAAAATTGGACAGTGCAAGATATTCCCTTCCCCAGAACGCAGGAAGACCAAGGATAATTCAGTATGACCCCCAGAGCAGACCAATAACCCTCCTTGCTGTTGGAGGCTCGCTGGAAATCAGGGAGATAGATTCATTCAGTAGAGAGATGATAAAACCAAGGCTTGAACAGATTCAAGGCGTTGCATCTGCTGAGATAATTGGTGGGATTGAGAGGGAGATTCATATTGATGTTAATCCTCAGCTTCTGACCCTTTACAATCTTTCTATTGATGAAATTTCAAAGAGAATTGATGCCTTTAACAAAGGTTTTCAGGGAGGAAGGGTAAAGAAAGGAAGGTTTGAGTATTCCCTCAGGGTTTCAGGGGAGTTCAGTGATGTTGAGTAGATAGAGGAAGTGCCTGTAAAGGTGACAAAAACTGGAGAGCTCATTCGTCTCAAAGACTTGGCATCTGTGAAGGAATCTCTGAAAGAGAGGGAAGGTTTTACAAGGTTGAATGGAGAGGAGTGTATAGGAATTGCCATTTATAAAGAGTCAGGAGCAAACACAGTCAAGGTCTCAAGGGAGATAAGGAAAATTCTTTCTCAGATAGTTAAGGAGAATCCTCAAATAAAGATTCAGGTTGTCACTGATGAGTCCCGATATATAGAGAATTCAATATCTTCTCTAAAAGGTTCAATTGCAGTGGGAGCAGTTCTTGTTTTTCTTGTTCTTTTTCTTTTTCTTCAAAACATAAAAGATTCGATAAATATAGGAATAGCAATTCCCATTGCGGTTATAGCAACATTCAATCTTCTCTATTTCAGAAATATCACACTGAATATAATGTCCCTGGGAGGACTTGCTCTGGGAATAGGGATGTTTGTGGAAAACTCAATTGTGGTTGTGGAAAGTATTTACAGGGCAAAATCAGCAGGGAATCCAATCAAAGATGCCTCCTATCTTGGCACAATGGAGGTAGCAATGCCTATTGTTGCTGCAATTTTCACGACAATTGCTGTTTTCTTCCCTGTTGTTTACATAAAGGGGGTGGCAGGACAACTTTTTAAGGATCAGGCATTGACAGTTTCCTTTTCCCTCCTTTCCTCTCTTATTGTTGCCCTTTTCTTACTTCCAATGCTTTCCTCAAGGGAATGGAGAATTAAGGAATTCCAAAAAATTGAATTTGAAAGCGAGAAAGGAAAGACTTTCTTTCTTTTTAAACCCTTTAGTTTCCTTGGAAAGATTATCTTCCATATTCTTGGTTTTCTTCTTTCATCCGTTATCTTCTTCTTCAAATTTTTACTTTCCAATATTGGAAAAATTTTGAAGCCTTTTTTAAACTGGATCTTTGTTTCTTTCAACAGATTATATAACAGATTCTACGAAACCTATCACAAAATCCTCATATGGTGTCTTGAAAATAAAGGAAAGACAATCCTTATAACCTTACTCCTTTTAGCCCTTTCCATCATTTCATTCTTTCCTCTAAAAAAGGAACTTATGCCAAAATCGAGGACATCATTTTTTAGAATTGAGCTCAAAACCCCAATGGATTTCTCCCTTTCTGATACATATCAGATTGTCTCAAAACTGGAGGAGGAGATAAGAAAAGATGAGGCTCTCGATTATATATTCTCCCAGACAGGAGTTATAGGAGAGGCTCTTCTAACACAGAAGGAAGTTGCCTTTAACACTTCAACAATTATTGGAAAGGTAAAGAGCTGGAGGAAACTTCAGGGTTTTTTGGAAAGGACAAGGAAGAAGATGAGCAACTTCCATGTTACAGCTTCAGTAAAGGAGGAGGAGACAACCCTTGCCACATTTTTAACCTTTGAAGGTAGAGGTGTTGAGCTCAAACTCTTTGGTGAAGATCTTGAGAGGATTAAAGCTTTTGCAGAAGAGGCTATTGGAAGAATTGGTAAAATAGAAGGAATTGCTGATCTCCGGACAAACATTGGAGAAGGGAAGCCAGAACTTCTTGTTAGAATGAGGAAGGAAGCTCTGGAAAAATTCAATTTGACTCCTGTTGAGCTTGGAGAATTTATTGTAAATGCAGTGAGGGGTAAGAGCGCATCCCAATTTAAAGAATTTGATAAAAGGATTGATATTTCAGTAAGGTTTGAAGAGAGGGAGAGGATTGAAAAACTTCTTGCTCAGGAAGGTTATTTCAATGGAAACTTAATTCCATTGAGGGAGCTTATTGAGCTGGATGAGGAGAGAGGTCCTTCTGAAATAAGAAGGGAGAATCAGAAAAGGGTTATTCTTATTCATGGAAATTTGGTGGGGAAAAGATTGTCCGATGTTGTCCCAGAGATAACAAAAAGGCTTAAAGATATAAGTCTTCCTGAAAATTACAGGTTTGAGCTGGGAGGTGAGGAGGAAGAGATAAAAGAATCTTTTAGAAGTTTGAGATTTGCCTTTCTCCTTGCAGCAATTCTTGTCTTTATGATTTTAGCCTCCCAGTTCGAATCCCTCATTCACCCCTTCATAATAATTCTGGCAATTCCCATGGGGCTTATGGGTGTTATCTGGGCTCTACTTTTAACATCCCAGAGCATAAATGTTATATCAATAATTGGAGCTATTGTTGTTAGTGGGGTAGTTGTAAACGACGCAATTGTTAAAGTTGATTATATGAATTTCTGCAGGAGAAATGGAATGAAGGTCAGAGAGGCAATTATGAAAGCGTCAGAGGAGAAGGTTAGACCAGTTGTAATGAACACAATCACAGATGTTTTTGGAGTTCTTCCCACAGCAATTATTGTTGGGGAAGGAACAGAGCTTCAGCAACCCCTTGCCATTGCCTTTGCAGGAGGACTAACTGTTGCAACAATTTTGACAATTTTCCTGATTCCTGTGATTTACGAAATAATTGAGGGGAGGAAGGAAAATGAAGGCATTCATTGATCATCCAGTCCCAACCCTCATGTTATTTCTTGCTCTTTTAATCCTTGGAATTTACTCCCTTCTTCATATTCCCCTTGAGCTCTCTCCAAAGGAGGAGTATCCAAGAATCACTGTGAATGCTTCATGGCCTGGTGCATCTCCTGAACAGGTTCAAATTTATCTAACTTCACCCCTGGAGGAGCTTTGCTCATCTGTTAAAGGTGTTAGAAAAATTGAATCCTCGTCATCCATAGGGAACTCATCAATAACAATTGAATTCAACGAAAAAACAGATATGAATATAGCATCCATAGAGTTGAGGGAGAGGGTTGCATCCTTTGTGGATAAACTCCCTCCAGGAGCGTTCCCTCCCCAGATTCGCCCTTACATACCAAAAGAGTTTCAGACCAAGCCCTTTCTCTCCCTCACCCTTTCCTCAGACCTCCCCCTCAACAAGCTCAGGGAAATTGCAGATAAAAAGGTAAAGGAAGAGATTCGCTCAATAAAAGGAGTTTCTGAGGTAAGGGTGACAGGAGGAGCTGAGCCAGAGATAAAAATAACCTTAGACAGGGATAAAATTAATTATTACGGAATCTCTCCTGGTTCTGTTCTTTCCTCTATAATCACTCTTAACAGGTCATATCCTGTTGGGAAGATTAAAAAAGGGGAAAGAGAGCTAATTTTTAGAGTTCCAAGCCCCCTTTCCCGACAGGAGGACAT
>JBBIMS010000204.1:0-4150 GCA_037444285.1 Candidatus Aminicenantota bacterium
TGAAGGCAATTTCAGAGGCAGAGCGAACAAGTTCAATTGAAGGATTATCGGGCAAAATTATTTTGCAGTCAACAAAATCCACAAAACCATCATTATTTCTATCCTGAAGAAACCATCCCTTTTCAAGGACTGAAGAAAGTTCATAACAAAAAATCAAATTTCTTGCAAAAATAATTAAAGCTAAATATACAATGATTCTCAACCCTTTCATCTTCACCTCCAGATAGAATTTTACTAAGAGTTTTGGAAAAATGGAATTTTAACTAACTACTAAGGCTCGATTTTTTATCCGATTCCTTTAATGCCGAAGAACAGAAGGAGAATTGTTAATATAATTAGTGCGATCGCAGTGGAATAAGAAATCAAATTCTGGATGAAATTGTTCCTATATTCACCCATTATTTTCCTGTCATTGATAAGAATTAGCATAAAAATTAGTATTAATGGAAGAAGAATTCCATTGGTTGTCTGGGAAATGACCATAACTTTCATCAAATTTAGACTTGGAATAAGAACAATTCCTGCACCTAAAATGATAACTCCTGCTAAAAGGGAGAAGAATAAGGGAGCATCCCTGAATTTTTTGTCAAGACCTGCTTCCCATCCGAATGCTTCGCATATTGCATAAGATGTGGAGAGGGGGACGACTGCGGAAGCAAGGATTGATGCATTGATTAAACCAAGAGCAAAGAGAATGGAGCAGTATTTTCCAGCAAGAGGGGCTAAGGCAAGAGCAGCCTCCTCTGCCGAGTTTATCATTATTCCATTTTTGAAAAGGGTTGCAGAGGTGGCAACGATTATAAAGAATGCTACAAAATCAGTGAAGAATGAGCCGATGTAAACTTCTGTTGCAGAGTATTTAAGATGGGAAAGCTTGATACGCTTGTCAACAATTGAAGCCTGAAGATAAAATTGCATCCAGGGTGTTATTGTTGTTCCTATCATTGCAATCATCAAGATCAGATAATTAGTTGAAGTCTTAAAGGACGGGATAAAACCACTCCAGACCTCTTTCCATTCAGGCTTTGCAAGGAACCCTGAAATAACATAAGAGATGTAGAAAAAAGCTGAGAAAAGAAATATTTTTTCAATTTTGTTGTATTTTCCTATTGTTATGATACGAAATATGAAAAAAGCAGATATCGGAACAGTTATATATCTTGGGATTCCAAAGAGCTCAAAACCTGCGGCAACTCCTGAAAAATTTGATATTGTTACAAAAATATTTGCAATTAACAGTAGTAAGAGAGCAAGGAGAGTCAGTTTTACCCCGAATTTCTCCCTTATCAGCCCTCCAAGTCCTTGGCCTGTAACAATTCCCATCCTTGATGACATCTCTTGAACAACCGCAAGGCTTATTGTTATAAGAAAGAGTGCCCATAGGAGTCCATAACCTTCCTGAGCTCCAGCTGTAGCATATGTAGCTATTCCTCCCGCATCATTGTCAGCAGTGGAGGTTATAAAGGCTGGCCCCATCACAGAGAAGAAAATGAAAATTTTTTTTAGCCATTTTTTAACATTGAACCCCATTAAAACTTCTTCCTCTTTTTTATTGAAGGAAGCATGAACTCGAGAACATCATCAACTGTTATTATTCCTATCAATCTATTCTCTTTGTCCAGAACAGGAAGACTCAGGAGATTATATTTAGCCATTGTCTTTGCAACTTCCATTCCCTCTGATTCAGGGGTTACGCTTTTTACCTTTTGATTCATAATTGAGGAAAGGGGAGCATCAGGTGGATTGATAAAAAGATCCCTTATTGAAACAGATCCCATCAGACGGTCATTTTCATCGGTTATAAAAATTGTATTTATATTCTCCACATCTGGAGCTGTTAATCTCAGGAAGGAAAGGGTCTCCTCAACTGTCATATAGGGGCGAAGGGCAATAAATTCTGTTGTCATAAGTCCCCCTGCTGTGTCGTCTTCATGTTGAAGCAGCTCTTTGACCTCTTCCAAAACCTCCTTTTCCATCTCTTCCATTAGCTCCTCTGCTTTCTCTTCAGACAAATCTCCAAGCAAATCAGCAGCCTCATCAGGTGGCATTGCTTCAAGGATGTCGGCTGCCTTTTCCTTTTCCAGCCTCTCCATTATCTCAACTTGTCGTTTCTCATCAAGTTCAGGTAAAGCCTCAGCCACCTTTTCAACTCCAATAGACTCAATTAGGGATTCTTGTTCATCAGGAGGAAGTTTTGCAAGAATGTTTGCAATGTCATAGGGATGTTGCTGAGAGAGAACATCCTTTGGTATCGAGAGAACAAGTTTTGTCACCTTTGGCTCCAGGGGCTGGATAAGCCCCCAGCTTATAAGGTCATAGGGTAATCCTTTGACAAGTGTCTTCCAGAACTTTCCCCCTTTACCTTTTAATCCCAACCTTCTAAGAAGCCCTCTAAATCCCACATCAACAGCTATTATACATAGCTTTTCTCCAACCTCCCTTATCTTTAAATCGTTCACCCTTACAAGTTTTGCACCATTTATATCAACTATTTGTTTGTCCATTATGTCCTTTACGACAAAAACATCCTCCTCCGTAGGTTCTTTGAGCTTTATCTCTTCTGCATTTGATTTGCAAAGAGTGAATTCCCTGTTGAATAATTCTATATCATCCCATGGAAGAAGATATAATTTCCCCTCTTTTTTGATGACAAAGTTGTCAATTTGAGGGAATATTTCCCCCCTTACTGCAGTAAAATCTTTTATAATTCCAATTACTTCCCCTGATCTGTCTAAGACTTTCTTTCCGATCAATTCGCTTACAAAAATTTCACCTTCAAATTTCATCTTAAATTCCCAAAACTGGCTTTCAATAAATCAGTTTACCCTTGTAGAAGGAAATGGTCAAGATGAGGTTAATTTTAATTATCTTCTGTGTATCAAATAAACTGGAGAAGAAGTAAGGGTTATATAATCTGAGATTTTCAGCCTTTCCCCGTTTCTTGAAATCGCATCCTCAACATCAAAATCAATTTTTATTCTTTTTTCTCCCTTTGATGACCAGGCAACTGTTATAAGAACTCCTTTAGAATTTTCAAAGGTAAAGGAGTAGATAGATTTTTCTATCTTTTTATTTACCAATTTGAAGGAATCGAGAAGTTCTGCCATTGTTTTAAAAGAGTAAAAGGCAGATCTTCTTCTCCATCCACCATCAATATCGTCTATAATTCCATAACCATGGGCTACCAACTGCCACCAGTAAACCCTTTGAGCTCCTGAGGAAAGGGATATAATGTAATATCTTACAAGGTAATCTGCGTAGACTTCCTCACTAACGCTTTCTTTCAAAGATGTGGGAATGTATTCAGCATTTGCAATAAGGGGCCAGTTTGTCTCTGTAATCCAGAATGGGATTTCTTCGCCATATACACAATTTGTAATTGCCCTCATCAAAAGAGTCTTGTGAAATAAGTTAAACCCTAAATACTTCTTTTCCGGAGCCCCCTGCCTGTCAACATATAAAAGGGCATTTACAACATCAAACCTCGGTTTTCTTTTTGGATGATTTAAAACTCCCATTGTGCATATGTATTCAAAGTCTATCACCGATGGTCCAAAGAACTTTATCTCTGGAAAATCTTTTCTTACCTCATTCGCCTTTTCTACAAGGTCAAGATACTGAAGGAAGGATCTCACACCCCATTTGTACCTGTTCCAGGCATGCCCAATACCATAATAAAAAACAACCCCATCGAGTTCCTTTATTATTTTCTCAACCCCATTTTTCCAGTAGTTAAGGTCAACGGTAGAATTGTAATCCTGCAGCATAGATACAACAGGCTCAATGCCTGAATTCTTCAATTCTAAGAGAAAATCCCTGCTTTGGCCTAAATTCTCAAGATCCCATATGGGAATTCTCAAAAGAACTGAATTTGCTTTTATCTCCCTGATTTCATTTATTAATCTATCAAATCGAGATGGTTCATTTTCTACTCCAATGCAGAAACCTTTTTTGATTTCTCTTGACATCCATCTTTTCCTGAGGGAAAAATACTCAGGGATCAATTCTGGAAGAAGCTTTATACTGTAAAAGAGCATTTTTAGATGGTCCCTCCCAAATTTCAAGTATTCAATATTTCTCTGCCATTTTGAGTAAGGAATGTTTGGTTGCTGGGTAAGGGGATTCCAGTGAAATTTTACCTTTTTATCCT
>JBBIMS010000205.1:0-4139 GCA_037444285.1 Candidatus Aminicenantota bacterium
AAGATGTTTTTATTCCTGATGTAAAGGGAGAAGAAAAGGAGAAGGAAGAGATAAAGGGTCCTGTCCTTCCTCGCTGTGAATTTAAAGGTTTTCTTATCTCAAAAAAGAAAAAGCTTGCTATTATAAATATTGAAGGGAGTGAGGTAATTGCTGAAGAAGGAGAAGAGATAATGAATTTAAAAGTTTTATCTATAAAAGAAAATGAGATTGAGGTTCTCTATCTTTTAACCAATGAAAATCTAAAAATTCCTTTTACAGGAGGTGAGTGGTGAAAAAGGTATTTTTCATCATTCCAATCTTTATTCTATGGAGTTGTTCAGTAATAAGTGTAAATTTTGAAATGGGAGAAAAGGAACTTCTTAACAGGAATTATGAAAAAGCTGTCTTCTATTTTGAGAAGGCTGTTAAGGAAAATCCAAAAAATTCCCTTTACAGGGTTGCCTTGATGAGGGCAAAGTATGAAGGTTCCCTTTACCATCTCCAGAAAGCAAGAATCCTAAGGAATGAAGGAAAAAAGGAAGAGGCGATTAAAGAATACAAAAAGGCTATAGAATTTGATCCCACAAATGTTGGGTTAATAAAGGAATTTGAAAACTATCATAAGGAAGAACCTAAAAAGGAGAGTCCAAAGAAGATTGAACCTCCTTTTAAGCTTATCCCAAAAGAGGATAAAATAACACAATTAAAATTTCAGAATACATCTTTAAGGTCTATATTCCAGAGTGTGGGAAAATTTTTCGGGATAAATGTCCTATTTGATCCCCAATTCCAGGATTCAATTTTATCCATAGAACTGGAGGATATGAATGTTGAGCAAGCTCTAAGCTCTCTTTGCTCAGTTTCAAGAAATTTCTGGACAGTTGTTAACCCAAAAGCAGTGATAATTGCTCCTGACAACATTGTCAAGAGGAGACAATACGAAATTCAAGGGGTAAAGACTTTTTATCTTAAATATGCAGATGCAGAACAACTCAGGCAGATTCTTGCCACAGTTGGAAGGACCCCAAGAATTGCTGTGGACAAAGCATCAAATTCAATAACTGTAAGAGGGACATCCTTTGACCTCGAAGCTTTTGAAAGTTTGATTTCAAAGATTGACAAGCCGGGCGGAGAGGTAATTCTTGATGTGGAAATAATGGAGGTGAACAGATCAAAACTTCTTCAGTATGGAATTGACCTGAGCCCTTATGCTGTCTCAACAAGGATAAACCCTTCAAAATTAAAAGAAGGTTATATAAGCTGGCCTGACCTTAAATCCCTTCCTTCAGAGGATATCTTCCTCTCAGTTCCCACTCCACTTATAAACTTTCTTCATTCTGACAGCTCAACAAGAATAATTGCCCAACCAAGACTAAGGGGAGTTGATTCTAAGAAAATAAGCTTCAACATAGGCGAGAAGATTCCTGTTCCCATTACCACATTCACCCCTATTGCTGCTGGAGGGATTGCCCAGCAACCTGTAACTTCATTTGAGTATAAGGATGTTGGAATAGGGCTCGAGATAACGCCGAGGATTCACTCAAAGGATGAGGTGTCTCTTGAATTAAAGTTGGCAATAACATCCCTCTCAGGTTATGGGTATGCTAATCTTCCCATTCTGGGAAATAGACAAATTGAAAATTATATCAGATTGAAAGTAGGAGAAACGACTCTTCTTGCAGGTCTTCTCAGGGAAGATGAGAGAAGATCTCTAAAGGGAATTGCAGGGCTAAGGAACATACCAATCATTGGAGACCTCTTTTCCACTGATGAAAGAACAATATCCCAGACAGACATAATCCTTACAATAACCCCCCATATAATAAAATCCTTGCCAATTGATGTAAAAGATCTGGAGCCTTTCTGGACTGGAACTGAGGAGGGAGGAATGATGCCTGGAATGATACCAGCTGAGAGGGAGATGATCGAAAAGCCGGGGATTGAAGCTTTAGAGGAATCTCCTCCTTCAGAAAATGTCATATCCATTGTTCCTTCATCAATTTTCTCTCCAGTAAATACAGAAGTTGCCCTTGAAGTCTTCCTTTCATCTTCAACCCAGATTTCCAATCTCAGCTTCCAGATAAGATTTGATCCTTCAGTTTTAAGGGCAAAGGATGTAAATCCAGGAGGGGGAATTATTTCTGGGGCAAAGCCTCCCTCATTTCTTAAGGACATAAACAACAGCTCAGGTATAATAACAATTGGAATTACATCAACCGAACCAATGAAGGGGATAGCTTCAGGAACATTAATTAATTTCACTATCCAGACTTTGAAGGAAGGAAGCTCAGAAATTCAGATAGAAGGAATTGGAGCCACTGATTTAAGAGGGAAGCCAGTTCAGTTTAGCTCCTCATCTTCTTATATAAAAATCGGAAGAGATTAGAAGGAATTTTTTAATCCCTTGAAAAGTTTTTACATTATTGGGAAAATAATCTAATGTATATCAAGAAGATAGAACTCCAAGGTTTCAAATCATTCTATAAAAGAACAAAAATAGAGTTTCATCCAGGGGTAACTGCCATTGTTGGTCCGAACGGTTGCGGTAAATCCAATCTGGTTGATGCCATAATCTGGGCTCTGGGAGAGGGAAGACTGAGAACGCTAAAGGGAGAAAGAGTGGGAGATATAATATTCAGCGGTTCTCAGAAAAGGGAACCAGCAGGGATGGCTGAGGTTGTTCTATGGATTGAAGACAAGGAGTGGGATGAACCCCTTTCAGTTGGAAGAATTATTTATCGTTCTGGAGATTCAGAGTTCAGAATAAACGGGAAAAAAGTCAGGTTGAAGGATGTTCAGGATGAGCTATGGAAGAGAGGTTTGGGAGGAAAGGATTATTTTGTGATTGAGCAAGGAAACATTGGAGCAATAATAACTTACAAACCAACTGAGAAGAGAGCTCTTATTGAAGAAGCAGCTGGAATAGTAAAATACAAAGAAAGAAAAAGGGAATCAAAACTTAAACTTGAGGATGCTAAACAGAATCTAATTAGAATAGAAGACATACTTCAGGAAACAGAAAAACAAAAGAACTCTCTTCAGAGGCAAGCCTCATTGTCTCGTAAGTATAAAAATTTAAGGGAAAGGCTGAGAGACCTTTCAATTCTTTACTTTTATTTGAAATCAAAGGAACTTTTCTCCCAGTTTGAAGAGATTAATCTAAAAATCTCTGACTCAGAGCTAAAAGAAAAAAGTTTAAAGGATAAGATTTCCCAGATAGAAGAAAGAATAAAAGGGAAAAGGGATGAATTTTCAATTTTTGAAAGGGAAATTAGGGAGGCAAAGAATGAACTTCTGGCAAGAAAGACTGAGTTAGAAAGGGAAAAAGCCAATCTTGAAAAGGAGGAAAAAAGGAAAAACCTTCTAATAAAAAGTATAGAAGAAAGCAAGAGAGAGATTGAAAGGATAGAAAGGGAACTGGAAGAGTGGAAAACTCAGGAGGCAGCAGCTCTTGAAGAAATTGAAAATAACAGAAATGGTAAGGAGAATGCTTTAAAAAGGATAAATGACGCTGAAAGGATCCTGGATGAGGAGATGAAAAATTATGAAGAGGCGAAGAAAGCTCAATCTGGTTGTGAAAAGGAACTTTCTCAATTCCTTGAAACAGAATTTAAATATTCAAATAAGATAAAAGTTTTAGAGGGGGAAATAACCTCCATAGGGAAATCAAAGGAGAGGCTCAGCTCAGAGTTGCTCAGATACAAAGAGACCTTAGAAATGAAATGGAAGGAAGAGGAGTATAATACATTGAAGGATGCTTTAAATTTGCTGAAGAAAGATATTGAAATCAGAACTGAAAAAAGCAATGAAATTAGCAGGGAAATAAAGGAATTGGAAAAGGAAATACACTCTTTGGAGATTAAAGATAAAGAAATTACTGCAAGGCTTGAGATGCTCAACAGGGAAGAAAAAATAGATAATATTGAAGGAGTTTATGGAAAGTTGAAAGATTTTTTAAAGGTTGAAAAAAAGTATATAAAGGGAGCTGAGAAGCTCTGGGAAAAGGAGCTTTCTTCCTTTGTTGTAAGGGATAAAGATAAAATTCTCTCAATGATTAAGGAAGGAAAATTGAAGGGTGATTTTCTATTTCCTACAAAAAAAGAGCGAGAGAGAATCGAGCTTGAATCTGTTAATCCTGAAATTGAAATAAGGGAAAATAT
>JBBIMS010000206.1:0-4118 GCA_037444285.1 Candidatus Aminicenantota bacterium
AAGGGGGAAAGGAAGGGAGTTTAAAATTACATGACTAATCACTCTGAATTCCTCTGCTTTCTCCTTATCCTCTTTCCTTTCCTTGGAAAGTTCCTCTTCCTTTGCCTTCAACCTTGAAAGCATCTCCCCAAGGGTAAAAAGGACATTCCCTTCAATATCATAATCATATGATTTTGCAGAACCTCTCCTTGGAGGAAGAAGAAGAAAAGGAATTGAGATAATGAAAATTGCAAGAATTGAGAATGAGGCAATTGCAATCCCTGAAGTTGTCTTCTACAGCCCTTTTATAAGTTTCCCTTTACCCTCTTTGAATTTAATTCCAAATCTTTTCCCATTATATTTGAATACAAAATAACCCTTTTCCCTTTTAGTTTCTGGAAATACTTTTATCTCCTCTATTCCGAGAGATTCCTGATTGGCACTTTTTATTGAAATTTCATAGATTTCCTTAAGGAGGTCGTTTCTAATATTGAAAATCCAGATATAGGAAACCCCTAAAATTAGTAAGAGGACAAAAACAATTAGCAGAAAAAAGGTTTTTTTCAGCCCAGCCTCCAGTAAAAGGATATGATCTCATTTCCCCATAGGAGGGATATAAATGCACCTATTGAAAGGAAAACTCCGAAAGGAAGGGCATACTTCATTCCCTTTTTCATAATTATAGCAATAAAAAAACCTGCCAATGAACCAAGGAGAGAAGCAATTATGAGAGTCAGGAAAGTTTTCCCTATTCCAAGAAATGCTCCCACCATAAGCATCATCTTTATATCCCCAAATCCAAGCCCCTCCTCTTTTCTGATGTAGTAATAAAGGAGGTAGATAAGAAGAAGAGAGCCTGCTCCAATTAGGGCGCCCCCAAGAGATTCCAGTATTTTCCTGTATGGGTTAGAAAGGGAATAGAAAAGGAAAAAAATAAAGCCTGAGAGAGTTATCTTGTCGGGAAGAATTTTGTGCTCCAGGTCAATAAAAGCAAGGGCTATAAGGGAAAGAGCAAAAATTAAAGAGCCAAAAAATTGAAAGGAAAAGTAGAACTTTTTGTAAATAAGGAGGAAAGCTATTGCTGTTATTATCTCAACAATAGGATATTTTAAAGAAATCGATTTTTTGCAATTCCTGCATTTCCCTCTGAGAATGATAAAACTTAAAACTGGAATGTTGTCATACCATTTAATTGGGGAATTACAATTTGGGCAAAAGGAACCAGGCTTTATTATGCTCAACCCTCTTGGAAGTCTATAGATTACAACATTTAAAAAGCTTCCAAAGATTAAGCCAACTATTATCAATAAAATTTCTGGAATGTATTCCATTTCATCTCCTTTTCCATCTCAATTTAAGAGAATAAATAGTTCTTTCTTGAGGGTCAAAAATATAGTCATTGCCATCCAGATCCTTTGGAATACTTTTTAAAAGACCGTCCCTTACAAGAAATCTTAAAGAAGGGAGTTTCCTTCCTTTCCTTCTTTCCCACTCATCCCTTGCCCTCTCCACAACTCTTTTATCTATTTCCATTTTCACTTCATATAGATGATTGTAGGCAACCCTCTTCACATAGGGGTCATTGGTTGTGTTAAAAATTTCCTCCCATGCTCTGTAGGATGCTAAGATGTCTCCTGCTCTGAAAAGGGAGTTGGCATAGAGCCTTTTGACAAAGGGAGGGGATTTTGGATTTTCCATTGCTCTTTTGAAATAATAGGCAGAACATTTATAATCCCTTAAAAGGGAGAGGCAGTAAAAACCAGCTTCCCAGGGGAAAATCCAATTCTGGGGATTCTTTTCCATCCCCCTATCCAATAGCTTCAGCGCGAGGTCAACTCTCTTTCCTTCATAAGCCATTATCAGAGCACCAACTATATATGGATCCTGCCATGTTGGGTTAAGCTCAGTAATAACTCCAAAGATCTTTTCAAGATATTCAAACCTCTCCTTAATTGAATAATTGCTGTAATACTGAATCGCCCATATGTAAATCAAATCTGCAAGAAGGTTTGTATTCCCAAGGGAAAGAGCCCTCATAAATTTTCCAGAGGGAAGATACATTACTGACCAACCAGGAACCCTTTTTCTTGGGATTTTCTCAATAGAAATCTGAAGGAAAAGAGCAGACAGAAAAAGAAATACAAAGAGGAGCAGAGAAATCTTTTTCCTTTTCATAAATCACGCTTCTGAAAAATGAAAAGGCTCAAAAAGAATATTGCTGCTCCGTAGATAATTCCATATAAAACAGCCCTTATAACAAAACCCTCAGGAATAGAGCCAACATTTACAATCTCATTTCTTAAATTGAAGTTTTCAAGGTTTGGAAGAATGTAGTAAATAGCAAGGGTTAGATATTTTTCAAAGGGTCTTTTCAGCCTTTCTATCAATGTCCAGAGTCCAAAGGATACATGTCCAATAATATAGATGAAAAAGGTAAAAACAAAACTCAGGATCGGAGTTGAGAATGTTGAGAAAAGAATTGAGAAGGAAGAAATTATAAGGGATTCAATGTAAATAAGGAAAAGGGCAATGAGGAAAGCAGATTCAAAATTTCCTTTGTTTGCCATAAGATATGATAGAAAGACAAAACCCATAAATAGAATATTTACAAAAAGGGTTATGGCAACTCCGAGATATTTACCAAGCAGAAATTCAGCCCTTCCAACAGGTTTTGAAAGAATATTATAAATGGTTTTCTTTTCCATTTCTTTAAATATTAGATCCGCTCCAATGAAGAGGGCAATGAGGGATTGAAAGAGGGAAAGGGTGGCAAGTCCAATATCCTTCATTACCTTTATCTCATCTCCAACAGTTAAAAGACTTAAAATTCTCGAGGAAAAAAGGAAGAAGAGAGCAAAAAATATGAATAAGAAATACAATCTGTTTCTAATTGCTTCCTTGAATGTGTTCAGAGCAATTTTTAAAATTTTCATTTCTTCTTAACCCTCTCCACAAAAATCTCTTCAAGGGTCCCCTTTCTCGGCACTAAAGAATGAATCTTTCCTCCTTTTTCTATGATTTCTTTCATCATCTCCTCAGCTTCTTTCTCATCAGAAACCCTTATTATATTTAGCTCTCCTGAAGATATTATTTCACCTTTCGCTGGTTGAAGAGAGTAAGGGGCTGAAAATTCAATCTCTATGTAATGGATCTTTTCAGAAACCAGATCCTTCAGCTTCCCCTCCTCAATTATTCTTCCATCAAGCATAATACCAACCCTATCGCATATCAATTCTGCATCCTGTAGGATGTGGGAGGAGAAGAATATTGTTTTTCCTTTTTTTCTGAGCTCTAAGATCAAGTCTTTCACTTCTTTCCTTCCTATTGGATCAAGTCCCGACATTGGTTCATCAAGAATTAAGAAGGGAGGGTCATTTATTAGAGCCTGGGCAAGCCCAACCCTCTGAAGCTCACCCTTTGATAAGGTTTTAAGCCTTGAATCAATAAACTTATCCATAGAAAGTAGTGAAGAGAGTTCCTCTATTCTTTTTTCCTTCCCCTTTATTCTAAAAAGATCCGCTGAAAGTTTTAAATATTCCCTCGCTGTTAGATAATCGTAAAAATAAGGCTGCTCCGGAAGAAAACCCATCCTTCTCCTTACTGATGAGTCTAAATTTTTAGATCCAAAAATTTCCACATACCCTGAATCGGGAAATATTAGGCCTATAATGGATTTTATTGTTGTTGTCTTTCCAGCTCCATTTGGTCCTAAAAGTCCGTAGACCTCACCTTCATTGACCTGAAGGTTAACCCCTTTCAAAACTTTTTTCCTCTTTAAAAAGAACCCTCTTCTAAATGATTTTTCAAGATTTTCCACCTTTGCCACTATCATTTTTAAAACATTGCTCCTATAAAGATTATTAAGAAGAAGATTAAAGAAACAATGTGCTTTGAAAGTTCAAAGGAAAAAAGCTTTATGACATCAGGAAGATAGAAACTTAGAAACCATCCACCACTTATCCCCAGAATGAGGAAGGAAGCCCCGATTGCAGAGGGCTTCCTTCCTTTAACCTCCATTACCTCCTCCCAAAGAAGCCCCCATCTTTCGACTCTTGGATAAAGAATTTCGATGAGAAATGGTGTTATGAGAAGATTTGCAATAAAGTTATTTATTGCTATTATTGGAGCAAGAACCTTGT
>JBBIMS010000207.1:0-4099 GCA_037444285.1 Candidatus Aminicenantota bacterium
CTTCATCAGGACATCAATTCCATCAATCCCTGGTAGCCAGACATCAAGGAAGATAACATCAAATCTTTCCCTTTTAATTAACTCGAGGGCAGACTCTCCGCTCTCGGCTTCCCTTACCTCATATCCTTCATCTTCAAGAACCCCCCTCAAAGAATCTCTTATGCTCTTTTCATCGTCTATTACTAAAATCTTCCCTTCTCTCATACTGGTATCTCGATAAAGAATTTTGTTCCTGTTGGTTTATTGTCCTCAATATGGAGATATCCTTTGTGTTCGTTTATTATTTCATTGACAATTGTCAAGCCCAATCCCCTTCCTTTCTTCTTTGTTGAGAAATAGGGAAGAAAAAGTTTATCTCTGTCAGAGGCAGGTATGCCAGGACCATTATCGGCAATTTCTATTGTTAATCTTGAATTCTCTTTTTTGAAATGGGTTGCAATCCAGATTTTTCCACTTCCATTCATTGCTTCTATTGCATTCTCAACAATATTTATTAATGCCCTTTTCATCTGATCAGGATCAGCAGATATTTCTTTAGGGGTTTTAGGATCAAACTCCAGAATAAACTCAATCTCTTTGAAGCTCTCCCTGTAAAAGGAAGAAACCTCCTTGATCAGCTCAATTATATTCACTGATGAAAATTGAGCAGAAGGCATTCTTGCAAATTTTGAAAATTCGGAAACGAGAGTTTTTATTGTGTTTGTCTCTCTTAAAATTGTTTTTACACCCTCTTCAATTATTTCTTTATCAGGGTTTTCCTTTCTCTCAATATTCTTTAATATTCTTTCAGCGGAAAGCTGGATTGGTGTTAGGGGATTCTTTATCTCATGAGCTACTCTCTGGGCAATTTCCCTCCATGCAGCGATTTTCTGCATCATTACAAACTGTGTCAAATCTTCAAGAACCATTATTATTCCAAGAAAATTACCTGAGGTGTCTGTGAAGGGGGTTATGTTAACTGCAAAGGTAAAGGTCTTCCCATCCATCTGGATTATTACTTCTTTTTCAGATATTTTGTATCTTCCTTTGAATGTTTTATCAATGTAATTTTTTATGTCCTCATAAGGTGCACCTCCAAAAACTTCTGTAAATTTTTTACCTATAACATCGTGGGGAAGATTTAGCATTTTTAAAGATGCTGAATTTGCAGAGGAAAGCATACCTTTTTCATCAATTGTTATAACTCCAGCAGGAACATTTGAAAGAACTGTTTCAATAAACTGTGCCCTATTTTCAAGTTCCTTTGTTTTCTGGAAAAGAATTTCCTGGTTTTCCCTTAGTTCTTTGACCATCTTATTGAAAGATTCAGTTAGTAATCTGATTTCTCCTGATGGAGGTGGCTCAACATTAATTTTAAGATTTCCCTTTGAAATTTCCTCTGTGGCTTTTGCCAATTTTTCTACTGGAGTGGTTATGGTTCTTGCAAGATGAATACCAAGCCAGCTTGCAGAGAAAATTAAAAGTGATGCAACAAATAAAAGGATGAGCAGGTAAGAAGTCCTTGTTGGATCTTTGTAGAGTTTCATTTGTTGGTATCTAAGAACTGATGAAGATATCCTCTTTAGAGGATTAATGTAACCTTCTTCAAGATAAATTCCAGTGAATATTGTCAATTTTCCAATCCCTTCAAGGTCAGTGGAGACCCCGCATCTTATCAATTCTCCCTTTCCAAGTTCATTTATCCACCTTTTTCTTCCCTCTTTTATTACGCTCTTAACAAGATCCTCAGGGATGTCGATCCATTCGATCAAAGGAAGATTCGCATTAGCAAGGCTTACAATCTCGTTCTCGTTTATGAAACAATTTATAAAATCAAGCTTATAAAGGGTCATTCTTTCCTTTAGAAATTCTTGGAACTCAAGCCGATTTACTGGTGAGTACAAAGCTTTCTTTTTTATCTCAGCGAGTAAGATTTCTGAGAATTTGTAAGAGTCCTCTTCAATTCTCTTGTAAATTGCTTCACCTATTATCTTGGAATTGTTCATAACTTCATCTATTGGAGAGGTGAACCAGGTTTCAATGTTTCTTGATATTAGATCTGATGCAAAGATGAACATAAGAATTGTAGGAATTATTGAAAATCCTATGAAAAAGAGCATTAGCTGGGTTTTAAAATGGGAGCCGAGAATCCCTTTTCTTCTTTCAAGGTAAAGTTTTATTAGATTTCTACCAAGGACAAATATTATTATTACAATAAGTATAAAAACAACATTGAAGAGAAGATGGCTTATTGTTGAATCCAGGATAAAAGGTATGGAGAGTCTTTTCGAGCCCTGAAGGAAGACTTCTATAAAAATTAAAATGAGAAAGAGAAGTATTATACCCAGTATTGAAAGCCTTCTACCTTTCTTCTTGGAAGAAAAATTGGATTCCATAGGCTAACCTTCAAAAACAAAGTCTTTCCTTTTCCAGTCAGCCTTTACACCAGTCGGTATGAGAAAGAAGAAGGAAGAGGAGAGGAATTCACCTTTTATGGCAACATAGTATTTTGAGCCTTTCTTTAGAACTGAGAGGAGGAGAAATCTTAAATTGGAAAAGGATGTCATCCAGAGCCTCATCTCTTTTTCGGAATCTGTCATTTTTGTTTCCACAAGCTTATCGTCAATTTTTTTCATCAATTTATACTGGTTCTTGAAAGGGTCATACTGAACATGGGTTGTCAAAATTTTTCTGAGAAGAACAGAGTCCTTTAAAAATTTCTTTGGCTTTTTTATGCATATCTCGTATCGAAAAACAACCTCAAGCCCGCTTTTTATCCTATTCTCCACATCCTCTACAAAGACTTCATCAGCTCTGAAGGAAAGAATCATATCATCCTCTTTAAAACTTACGGATACATTTGAAATCTCTGCAGAAAAAAGATTATAGGATAGCGTAAGTATCAGAATAAAAGCTATTCTAAAAAACTTCATCACTTCTTAATTATAATTGAATTTTTAAGTTTTTTCATTCAGAAGCCTCTTGGCTGTATTTCTTATGACTTCTGGGAGGTCTCTACTCATATATACATCCCTCAGATCCTTGGGAAGCATTCTTCCGAGTAGAGTCAGGGAGACATGGATAGGAGTTTTTGGATTTTTTACAAGGGCACAGGCTATCTGGTAGTTTTTAACCCATTCCTTTTTAGTTCCTATCTTTTTTAGAACCTCATCTGATACATTTCTCATCTTTGCGATGGATTCAATTTCACTTTCAGTCACTTTGGGGTTTTCTAGGACTGAAAGGGCAACTACTTTATTGGGGTCTCTAATCAGAATGTTTCTTTCGTTTCTATCTCCGAGTATTGCCACCTTTATCTTCTCTGCAGTGGTCATCAAGGAGAGCCTATACCATGTAGCATATTTTTCTTTTGGAGTAGCTTCTTTCTCCTCTGGTTCAAGGATTTCAACAAAATCAGATGGTAATATTTCTGGATTGAGTACATCTTCTGTTAGTAGCTGAGGTTCAGGAGCTCCATAAAGTTTTTCCTCCCTTCTCTCCTCAGGTTCTACCTTTATAAAGAACTCCTCCTCGATTTCTCGAAGTTTTGCCGAAAGAAATGGTGTTAGATTTTTATTCTTTTTTGCAGTTTCTAAGAGCTCGGGGAATGCTATGAGCTTTATCTGGGTTGATATTAGGATTTCGAGATCCTGTGAGGAGCCATTTTCTGCTATAATGAGCAGGGAAGATAAAGGGGTATTTGGGTTTTTAATAATTTTTTCGATTAGGTCACTCTTCCCTTCAGAAAGAGCTGTATATGTTAAAAACTCAAGAACCCTTGCATCTGCTTCTCTTCTTTCTGCATAGGAAATAAGTGAGGTAGTGGGGATTGCTGGAATCACAGATAGAGCTTTCTTTGAATACTCCTCCTTATCTGCGAGAAATATTGCAATCTCAAGGAGTTCAAAATAGGATAGAGGAGCGACCCTTTCCAGAACCATGTTTATGGTTTCTTCAGTAGCATTACCATCAAGGATTTGTTTTGTAATTGGATTAGCACTTGCAAATATCATTTTTTAATAAAATTTCTGAAATTTTTTGTATCTATTCTTATATTTTTAGAAACTTTCCCGGGCTCTCCCATGGGAATGCTCTCATATCCATTTATAAAAACAAGGAT
>JBBIMS010000208.1:0-3239 GCA_037444285.1 Candidatus Aminicenantota bacterium
AGGGGCCTAGGACGGATGGTTCTCAGCCATCAAACCGGGGTTCAAATCCCCGTACCGCTGCCATTCCTAAAAATTCTTTCCCAATGAGCTAATTTTGATAGAGCCATTAACTGTTTCTATATCAATTTTTTTGCTCCCATTTCCAATAACAAAGTAAGCACTCCTCCTTTTCAGAGATAACCTTCTCATTGGTTTCTGGAGCTCCTCTATGCTGATATTTCCATTGACAGTTTCAACTTTAACCTCTACATTTTCTAAATTTTCAACATTCAGTTTTATGCTTCCATTAACAGTGCTCAAATTGATGTATTCTCCAATCTCTAAAACATTTGCATTTATACTTCCATTCACAGTTTCTCCCTTCAAAGCTCCATATGCGTTTGATATGCTAATGCTTCCATTTACAGTTTCCGACTCTATATCTCCTTTGTGATCATAAATTGAGATATTTCCATTTACAGAAGAGGAAGAAATGCTTCCTTCCATCTCATTAACCGTCACTCTTCCATTTACAGTTGAAAGGTTAAGATTTTTCGGAGATGGAGTGTTAACAATTATTTCAACATTTGCAATGGAGCCTCCAAATATCCTCCAACCATCTCTCTTTTTAACTTTTATCTTCAGTTCCCTTCCTGAATCTTCAAAAATAACATCTGTCTTTTCTAAGATTGCTTTACTTCTTGATGTTTTCTTAACAAATACATGGATTTCTGGTTTTTCCCATTTTTTCAACTGTATACTTCCGTTCACATTCTCAATGGAAATCTTTTCAATCTTTCTGCTATCAAAGGACTTGGTTATTTCCTGGTTGTATTCAGAGTAGAGAAAGCACGCAAAGATTAAAATAAATAAAATAAAAGTTAAAACTCTTTTCATATTCAGCCTCCATCTTTAGATTAACGATAATGAAGTTAAAAAAGTTCCTAAAAATTTGGCTTAATCACCATGGAAGCTTTAACTTTGTGATAGGAGAAAGAATTTAAAGTTTTTTTCTTCCATTCCCACTCTGTCTTCTTGACAAATTCTTTCTTTAAATCTTCATCTCTAAAAGACAATTTGTTGCTTCCCTCAACAATGAAGTGGTCATAATCATTTTTGTCTTCAATAATTCCAAAACCCATGGAAGAGGGAAATACCAGAGGATAGTTATGAAGAACTTCTGAATGAATTCTTAGAAGAATCAAGTTTTCAGAACCATTTCTGATGGAGATTCCTCCTTCAAAGTTAGGTTTTATTTCCTTTGAAAAATCCAGTTTCTTTCCGAGTTCTTCTATTTCCACCTTCCAGTAAAAGATCTTATCTTCTCCCAAATCTTTTAAATACGAAATTCCATAATCTCCATTATCCCTGAAAAGCCAACCCTCAAAAAGTATTTTTAGTTCATAATTTCCCATTTCCCCATTAATAGAACTCCACCTGCCTTTCACATCAAAGAATATTCTAAGGCTCCACTCCTGATTTTTCCTATCCGAGCCATAAAGGATAAAAAAAGAAGTTAAGATTAAAATAAATCTTAACTTTCTCATCCTCTCATAATCTTCAAGAATGCCTTTCCGCAATCAGGGCAGAACTGTTTATTGATGTTTCTTTCAATCTCTTCAAGAGCCTCCTTCTCATTTATTTTTTTTCTGTATGGCCTTGAAGTTGTAAGGGCATCAAAGGTATCTGCAACTGCTATTATCCTTGACCACAAAGGTATTTCATTCCCTTCCAGATTTTCGGGATAACCTTTTCCATCCCACCTTTCGTGGTGATGTTTTATAGTTTTTGCTATTCGCTCCATTCCACTTATTCCTCCCAAAATCTCAGCTCCTATTACTGGGTGTTCTTGAATTTTTTTGAACTCTCTTTCAGTAAGGGCGGTAGGTTTTGCAAGGATTGAATCAGGAATTCCAATTTTTCCAATATCATGAAGAATCGCTGAAATTTTCAAACCTTCCAGTTCCTTCCCCCTGAGACCAAGAGATTTTCCAATATGAAGAGAATAATCGAGAACCCTTTTTGTATGCCCTCCAGTGTAAGGGTCTCTCTTTTCAATGGCAATCGCAAGAGCAAAGGATGTCTGTATAAAAAGCTCCTTCTTTTCCTCGTAAAGCCTTGCATTATCAAGGGCAATGGCAATCGGTCCTGAAAGGGCAAGTAGACTTTCTTTGTCTCTTTGAGTGAAGCCTTTTCCATCTCTTTTATTTAAAAGTTCTATAACCCCTATCACTTTCCTCCCTATTACAAGAGGGACTGCAAGGATTGAGCGGGATTGAAAAGAAGATTCAACATCAAATGCCTCATCCCAATAAGGGCTTTTCCTAACATCATTTACCATTAAGGTTTTTTTATATTTTGCTACATAACCAGCAATTCCATCACCTATTTTTAGTCTCATCTGTCTGATTTTTCCTACATTCTCCCCTCTTATAACCCTGAAAAAAAGCTCTTTCTTTTCATGATCAATCTCCCATATGGAGGATGCCTCCGCCTTGCAAACTCTCTCTACATGCTCCATTGCTTTATAGAGAACCTCTTCTATCTCGAGGGAAGTTGAGAGACTCTGGCTGACTCTGAGGAGGGTTCTTAGAGTTTTATTCTCCCTTTTTATTCTTTTGATTATCTCGGCAACCTCATCCTTTCCCATGTTTAAATTATCTTCTTCTTTCTTTAGATTGTCAAATCTAAACATATTTTTTCATGAATCAAATTGACCAAAATTGTTAAATGTATTATATTTATCTTTTTAAGAGGTTAAAAATTTAATTGTTTATGAGGAGGAAAAGATGAAGAGAGTGTTAATTATGGGAGCAGCAGGAAGGGATTTTCACAATTTTAATGTCTATTTCAGGAACAACGAAAATTACAGGGTTGTTGCTTTCACAGCAACCCAGATTCCTGATATTGAAGGGAGGAAATATCCTCCAGAGCTTGCGGGCCCCTTATACCCAGAGGGTATTCCAATTTATCCTGAATCAGAGCTGACAGAACTGATAAGGAAATTAAAGATTGATGAGGTGGTGTTTTCATACAGTGATGTTTCCCACGAATATGTAATGCATAAGGCATCAGAAGTTTTAGCTGCAGGTGCTAACTTTACCTTTCTAGGACCTCAAGCAACAATGTTAAAAAGCAAGGTCCCTGTTGTCTCTGTCTGTGCAGTGAGGACAGGCTGCGGAAAGAGTCAAACCTCGAGAAGGGTGAGCAAAATATTAATGGCAAAGGGTAGAAAGCTTGTTGTTATAAGGCATCCGATG
>JBBIMS010000208.1:3264-3566 GCA_037444285.1 Candidatus Aminicenantota bacterium
CAAAAAGTTCAAAGGTTTGCCACCATCGAAGACCTTGATAGGCACAAATGCACCATAGAAGAGAGGGAGGAGTATGAGCCCCACATAAGGAACGGAGCGATTGTTTATGCAGGTGTTGATTATGAGGCAATATTGAGAGAGGCTGAAAAGGAAGCAGAAGTAATTCTCTGGGATGGGGGAAATAACGATTTTCCATTTATTGAAAGCAATATGGAAATTGTTGTAACAGATCCCCACAGGCAGGGTCATGAGCTGAAATACCATCCTGGGGAAACAAACTTCAGGAGAGCGAAATGTATTGT
>JBBIMS010000208.1:3576-4085 GCA_037444285.1 Candidatus Aminicenantota bacterium
AATAAACAAGGTTGATACTGCAGAAAATGAGAAGGTAAATCTTCTAAGAGAAAATATAAGAAAAATTAACCCTGATGCAATCATTGTTGAGGCTGCATCTCCTATATTCTTAAATGATGGTTCCCAGATAAGAGGTAAAAGAGTTCTCGTCATTGAGGATGGTCCAACGCTAACCCATGGCGAGATGTCCTATGGAGCTGGAGTTGTTGCTGCAATGAAGTATGGAGCAAAAGAGCTTGTTGATCCAAGAGAGTTTGCTGTGGGTTCCATTGAAGAGACCTTTAAAAAGTATCCACAGATTGGAAAACTCCTTCCGGCAATGGGGTATGGTGAAAAACAGATAAAGGAACTCGAGGAGACGATTAACAGATCCAATGCAGATCTTGTAATAGTGGCAACACCAATTGATCTTGGAAAGGTTCTTCGACTGAATAAACCTTCTCTAAGGGTATTCTATGAACTACAGGAAATTGGAACTCCTACACTGGAGGATGTTCTTAAAGATTTTT
>JBBIMS010000209.1:0-4074 GCA_037444285.1 Candidatus Aminicenantota bacterium
GAGAAGGAGGACTCATAGGGATTCAGATTGAGTGGCTCCTGTAAAAAAAGTGTTAGTTGACCTCCGTATCTTGGTTTTGTAAAGGAAAGAAATAAAATTGAAGTGAATAAAATTATCCACCCTTTCTTCATCTCTTTCTCCACAAATGCAAAAAATGACTGCCACTCTTATCTCTGCAAAGAACAGCAATCTTATTGTTTCCATCGTAAGCCATTGAGATTATATAACCCCTTAGAGGAATTTTTTGAAGAATTTTTCTTTCCCTCGGAGAAATAATTATTAAAGAATCATTCTCTTCTCTTCCGAAATCAGAGCAAAGGATATAATTTCCTATAGAAATCAACCTGTCCCCCACTTTAAATCCAGGAATTTTCAATTCTCTGAAATTCCTGTTAAAGAACCTCAGTGTCCCATTTCCATCCACAATATAAATTCCGAAAAACCTCCCCCTTTCATCATTGATTGCTAAAATATCGTAGAAGGGAAGAAGTTCAATTTCTCTTAAAATCCCTTCTGAATTATCATGGAGTATTGCTGATGGCTGAATTAAAGCCACTTTCCCTTTGAAACTGTTCATCCCCTCCCTTATCTTCACACATAGGAGATAAACTTTTCCACCAATGTTTATCTTATCTGAAGGTATATATTTAACAGGAATATCAGACACCCACTTATTATCTTTCAAAAAGAAAACCAAACCAGATGCTGAAATGGAAGAGTCCACAAATAGAACGGGTGTTTCATCCACCAATTCAAAGTAAACTCTTCCTGTTAAATCTTGGGAAGGGGAAAAGGGGGGTTCCCAGCTCAAACTAATTTCATCAGACAATTTAAGTCTTTCTCCTTCAAAATCATAGAACATAACTTTTTTCTCGGTAAGAAATATTAATTTGCTTTCGTTAAAAAACTTAACATCTAAAGGAGCGAAGGGAAGATAAATAGGTTCATAAATATTTGACATGAAAGAAAATTGTCGAGATGGAGGCTTTTCAATGAGCTCTATTTCCTCTAAATTCAAAGGAGAGGAGGAATAGAAGAAGGCAATAAGTTTATCAGGTTCTCTCCCTTCAAAGACCTTAAGGGAAAGGCTTACTTTACCTTCCCTTTCTGAATAGGTAATAGAGAAAAGGTAATCGTAATTTTTCCCTTCTGAAAGGTTGAAATAGCCAATATTTTCATCGAAACCGATTACCTCATCTTCTATAATTATGCTTTCTTTAAGCTTTTTTTCAAGAGTTGCTAAAAAAAGCTGATACAAATTTTGAAGAAAAGCAGGAGAACGAGGGGTGAGATTCTCAAACTCAAAGACGCAAACTACCTTAGGAGTTGAAAAATCAAGCCCCAAAATCACCTTGTCAACAAGATTTGAAATGAGCTCGTTAAGATCTTCACTCCTCGAAAATGAAATAATTGAGAGAATTAAAAGAATAATTGATAAAAACCGCCTTTTCACAAGCTAATTTTAACATATTCTCTGGCTTTATCAAAATCAGAACTATCCAATTTGCATTTGTAAAGATTTTTATGTAAATTTTAAAATTATGATTTATATCTGGAATGCGATCTATCTTTTGCTCCTCATTATAGTTTCACCTTACTATCTTTTTATAAAAAGAGCCTTTGTAAAAGGGAGATACAGGATCTCAGATAAATTTGGTAAGAATCTCAACTTCCCTCCAAAAAAAGAGAAAAGATTGTGGATTCATGCGGTATCGCTCGGAGAGGTTAATCTATCAATCCCTATTGTAAAGGCTTTAAAAGAAAAAGGAGATTATGAGATACTCATTACATCCACTACCCCAACAGGGCTGGAATTAGCTAGAAAAAGACTTTCTGATTTATGTTATATTCAGCCATCCCCCTTTGATCTTATAACTTCAACTGAAAAATTCTTTAAAAAGTTCGAGCCTGACATCCTTATTTTGATTGAGGCAGAAATATGGCCAACCCTTCTCTGGGAAGCAAAGAAAAGGAATGTTCCAACTCTTCTCATCAATACCCGCTTTGGAAGAAGAACAGAGATTTTATTTAAAATATTCAAGCCTCTCTCCTCAAAAATCCTTAATAAAATTGAAAAATTTCTTGTTCAAAATGAAAAAACAAGAGATTTTTTAATAAAGCTTGGAATAGGGGATGAAAAAATAACTGTTGCTGGTTCCCTTAAGGCAGACCTTCTACTCCCTGATTTCAGTGAAGATTTGTCCAATAAGAAAAAGGAGGAGCTAAATCTTTTAGGGAAGAGAATAATTGTAGCAGGAAGCACTGTGGAGGGAGAAGAAACGATTCTCCTTAAAGCATTTAAAAAATATGGGAAAAAAGATATTGTGATGATAATTGCTCCCAGGCACCCAGAAAGATTTTCAAGGGTAGAAAATATGATAAGATACTATGGTTTCAGATACCAAAAAAGATCTTCCTTCCAAAAGGATGATTTCGAAATTTTCCTCCTTGACACAATTGGAGAGCTTCCTGAATTTTATGCAATCTCCGATTGCTCCTTTGTAGGTGGAAGCCTCGTAAAAGTTGGAGGACACAATTTTCTTGAGCCAGTATACTACAAAAAACCAGTTTTTTTCGGTCCCTTCATGCATAATTTCAGGGAACTTTATGAAATTTTCACATCCAATGGGGGAGCAAAGGTAGTAAGAGATGAGAAGGATTTAATTGAAATGTTTGATTCAGTGGGGAGTGAGAGTCAGAGGAGAATAGGAATTAAGGGACACGAGATTCTAAGTAAAATCAGGGGAGCGAAGGAAAAAACATTAAAAGAAATCCTTTCATTTTTATCAAAATGAGAATAATTTATAAAATCCTTTCATTTCCCTTTCAGATATCTAACCTTATAATAGATTTTTTATACAGAAAAAGGCTTAAAAGCTCTTTTAAAGTTAGTGTTCCAGTCATATCCATAGGCAACATATCCTTTGGAGGAGAAGGAAAAACCCCTGTTGTAATATCCCTTGCAAAGTTTTTTATCCGTAGAGGAACAAAACCAGCTATTCTTATAAGGGGTTATAAAGGTAAAAAAGAGTCAAAAGGGGAGATTGTTTCCAACGGAAAAATTTTAAAAGGGGATTGGGAAGATGTTGGAGACGAAGCTCTATTGATTGCCGAAAATGTCCCTTCTGCTCTGGTAGTAACAGGCAAAAACAGAATAGATTCAGCGGGAAAAGCCGTTGAAATGGGCGCAAAGCTGATAATACTGGATGACGGCTTTCAATACAGAAAAATTCAAAAAGAATCTGACATAGTAATTCTCTCTCCCCAGCTTTCTTTCAGAAGAGAATTCTTGTCTTCAGTATCAAGGGCAGATGCAATTCTCATAAATGAAGATTTTGTAAAGGAAGAATTTATTAAAAAAATCAAAAAAATAGGAAAGGGTATACCAATTTTCAAATTCAGAACTCTTTATTTGGGCTTCTTCGACAGAAATGGCTCAAAGGTAAATTTGGAAGGTGAGAAAGTCATTGCATTTTGTGGAATAGCCAATCCATGGAGATTTTTAAAATCATTGGAATCCCTTTCCATAAAACCTGAAAAAATCATTTTCTTTCCTGATCATCATAAATTCACAGTAAAAGATGTGAAAAAAATTGAAATGGAAGCTGAGAGGGCGAACTCTAAAATTACTGTGACAACAGAAAAGGATTTTATAAGAGCCAGGAATCTTCCATTTTCAATCCCGATAGTTTATTCTAAAATAGAGGCAAACATTGAAGAAGATTTTTATGGATATATACTTGAAAGGTTGAAAATATGAAGGCAAAACACTTGATTGAGTTTATCCTTTTCAAATTCATTCAAATTCTTTTTTATCCTTTTCCAAGAAGCCTCCACATAAAGTGACAGGTTCTATTGCCTTTAATCTTCTAAAAAGCAAAAGAAGAATAGCTATGGAAAACCTCAAACTGGCTTTTGGAAAAGAACTGGATGAAAAAAAGATTAAAGAAATAGCAAAGAAATGCTTCCAGCACTTTGGAATTCTAATATTTGATTTGTTGTGGTTGATAAAAAAGGGTGAGGAGGAGATAAGAAAAATAACAAAGATCAAGGGAATAGAAATTTTAAAAGAAG
>JBBIMS010000210.1:0-4053 GCA_037444285.1 Candidatus Aminicenantota bacterium
CTTTTTTGAGATAAGAAAACCTTTAAATTCACAGCGAGGAAGGACAGGACCCTTCAGCTCTTCCTTCTCCTTTTCCTTTTCTTCTCCCTTTACATCAGGAATAAAAACCTCTTCTTTTTTCTGGAAGGGATTCCTTTTGGGAGGAGAGAGCTTTCTGTCCTTGTTAAGTTCGTAGGATTTTATTGGGGATTCCTTCTCTTTCTCTTCCTGAGATAATAGAGTAAATGGGAGCAGGAAAATAATAAATAAAATCAGAATCCTTTTCATTCCTTTTTACTCACATAAACGGAAATAGAAATTTTTGCATTTATTATGTCTGAAGCTGTTGAAATTAAATTTATGCTCTTAAGAACAATAAACCTTGATTCCTTTTCAATCTCACCAATAAACCTCCTTAAGGAATTGTAAGGAGCCATTACACTGAAATCTATTTTTATTCTTATAATATGATCTGAGATATCTTCATAATCATAACTTATGTCCCCAAGGGAAATCCCTGAATTTGAGGAAAGCCTTTTAAGGAGTAATCTTATGTCCTCTATAGAGTTTGGAAATAAATAGTCCCTTTCAATAATTTCCACTTCCTTTGGAACTTCCTCCCATTTATTAAGTTCTTCCTTTAGAGCAGAGTTTTTCCCCTTTGCCTCAAAAAAAGATTTCCTTAAGTAGTTATAAGAGTCGAGCTGGGATAAAACAGAATTTTGCAACCTTGGAATTATAAGAATGTAAAAAGTTATTTCAATTAAAAGAAAAAAGAGGAGGTAAGTTATAATCTTTTTCTCTTTTTCCCTCATGTTAATCCTTCAATTTTATAGAAATAGTAAATATTTTCTGTCCTTCCTTCTCCCTTTCTCTAACAATGGAAACCTTAGAAACCATTTTATTTTTTGATAATCTGTTGATTGTCTTCAGCAGTTCATCAATATTTTCGTTTGATATTTAAGCACTAAGGTTTTTAGAGCCAGAAAAGGGGCTTAGAGAAATTAGAACAGTCCTATCGCTCAAAGATTCCTCGAAAATTGTCAGCAAGGAAAGCCATGAGAGATTCTTTTCTTCTATGAGAGAGTTTACAGTGTCAACTCTTTTCTTATAATTTTTCTTAATTTCTATTATTTTTGATTCAATTTCTTTATTTTCTTGAGAAATTTTCCCGAACTCTTTCCTCAAATTTTCAATTATTTTTTCGTTTCTTATGTAGGAGGTAATTCCTCTATACAAAGGAAGGGAGTCAAGGTATAAAAATAGGAGGATTATTAATACTAAAAAAATTAGAGAGACTCTGAAAGGATTTTTGTTTCTTGGAGGTTCTGGTGCTAAGTTGAGAAAAATTCTTTCTATTCTGTCCATTCTGGAATTCCTAAATGGGGAGCCAAAAATTTTATATCTCGAGTTTTTCCCTCAATGGATGAGATTGATAGAAAAGGTTTTTCAAGGTCATCCCATCTTTCATCGGAAATGTCCCTTATCCATATCTCATCGGTCTTAACATTTCCTTTTTCCTGCATCCATTTCATGGTTGATATTGCCTCATCTATAATTTCCCTTTTTGTGAGATTTCCAATTTTGCTCCTGAAAATAACAGGATAGGAGGGTGTAAAACCAAAAAAGGATGTTCCCATAGAAAGTCTGTTTACAATTATAACTCCATTTTTTGAATTGGAAATTTTTCGGATGAAATTATGAAGGGTGAGAATTGAAATAGTTATAAAGGAAGTTTTTATCCCAACCTTTTGCATTGCTTCAATAAACTGCTGAATGATTGATTTTGGTGAAGAAACCGTAAGAACCTTTATATCTTTATTCTGCCCGAATAATTTATACCTTAAAATTGTCTCTTCCCTTAAAGGAAATTGCTTTTCAGCTCTCCATTTTATTAAGCTTTCAGCCTCCAGCCTGTTTTTCGGCAGATTTTCAAAGGGAATAATAAATACATTTGCGAGAAAATCAGGTATTAGAAGGACGCTGTTATTTATTTTTTTGAAATTTTGAGACTTTATTTTTTTTGATAAATAAACAATCCTTTCTTCTCCCAGCTCTACTTTCCATTCTCCATCCATGAGTCTAACTATATCATGATCTAAATTCTCAATCAGGTAATTTTTTATCCTTTGCTTCTCCTTCATCACAAGAACAATTTTTCCATCTTCAAAGGAGAGGGAAAAGGGTGGTAAGCTAACTCCCTTTAAGAATCTTTTTATAGGCAAAAACTCCATTTTACTCAACAAATGTTACCCTGTTCAACTCTCTTATAGAAGTTATCCCATTTAAAACCTTTTCCATTCCGTGCTCCCTTATTGAAACCATCCCTTCTTCTTTAGCAACATTTTTAATTTCTGAGGTTGGTTTTCTTTCAAGAATCATTTCTCTTATCCTGTCAGAGAGTTCAAGAATTTCTCCAATTGCTGTTCTTCCTTTGTATCCTGTAAAGTTGCAGTAGGAGCAACCTTTTGGCTCAAAGAATGTGTGATCCCTGTAAAGTGAGGGATTAAAACCCGATTCCAAAAGCTCTTCATCAGTGTATTTTTTTGGGGTTTTGCATCTCTGGCATAGAACCCTTACAAGTCTCTGGGCAAGAATGCAATTCAGGGATGATACGAAACTGTAAGGGTCAACCCCCATGTGAATAAATCTTCCGATCACATCAAAAACATTGTTGGCATGAACTGTTGTGAAAACAAGATGTCCTGTAAGGGCTGACTGGATTGCAATCTGAGCGGTCTCAGGGTCTCTTATCTCTCCAACCATTATTTTGTCAGGGTCATGCCTTAAGATTGATCTCAACCCCCTTGCAAAGGTCAAACCCTTCTTTTCATTTACAGGTATCTGGGTGATACCATGAATCTGGTATTCCACAGGGTCTTCAATGGTTACTATCTTTTCTTCAGATGATTTTATCTCGTGAAGAACAGCATAAAGGGTTGTGGTTTTCCCTGAGCCAGTTGGTCCTGTGACGAGGACCATTCCATAAGGTTGATATATATATTTTCTAAATTTTTTCAGGAGATCCTCTGAGAATCCAAGGTGGTTAAGCTTCAACTCAGTAACAGCTTCAGTTATCATTTCCCGGTCAAGGATTCTTATTACTGCATCCTCACCCCATATAGATGGCATTATCGATACCCTGAAATCAATTGTCTTGTTCTTAATCTTTAGCCTAAATCTTCCATCCTGGGGAACCCTTTTCTCTGAAATATCAAGGTCAGACATGACTTTTATTCTCGATATTATCGATGACTGAAACTTCTTGTCAAGGGGATCCATTGCCTGGTAGAGGACCCCATCAATCCTGTATTTTACAAGAACCTCCCTCTCCTTAGATTCTATGTGTATGTCAGAAGCCCTTTTCTGAACAGCAGTGAAAATTATTGTGTTTACAAGGTTTACAATGGACTTGTCCCCTTCAAGGATTTTCTCAACAGAAATTACCTCCTCCCCCTCCTCCTCTTTCACCTCGAGAAGCTGTATGGAGTATCCTTCTGTTGCATCCTTGAGAATATTTTCAGAAACCTCACTCCTTCTCAAAGCCTCGTGGATAAGAGAGATGGAGGATGCATAAGCTTTTACCCTTTTCTTTGCAAAAAGTTCTATCTCATCTATTGCGATGAGATCGTCAGGGTTGGCTATTGCTATTTCAAGAACTCCATTGCTTTCCTTCAAAGGGATGAAATTCAATCTGTAGAGGAATTCTGCAGGGAAAAGGCGGACGAGATTGTTGTCAATCTGTAAACTCAAAGGATCAATAAATTCAATTCCCTTATTTTTCATTAATCTTTCTCCACATTAATATTATCTCACTAAAGTTACTATTCTGAAAAGGGGGAGATAAACTGATAGGAGCATGCCTGCTATCAAAACTCCCATAAATAGAATAACAACAGGCTCTATCAAGGATACAGTTGCTGACAGCCTTTCCTCAATTCTTTCATCCCAGAAATTGGCAACCTCTGATAACATTTCAGGAAGGGAAGCAGTAGATTCGCCAACTCTTACCATTTCGATGGATATTTCTGGGAAAATTCCTGTTTCTTCAAGGGATAAGGAGAGACTCTCTCC
>JBBIMS010000211.1:0-4023 GCA_037444285.1 Candidatus Aminicenantota bacterium
AATGGGAGAGGAGACCCTTACATGAATTTACACAATTTTCTTGACATTACCAAATATGTTATCTATAAGTTTCATCGCAACACCTTAGATTCAATTTTTTTATAAAGCCATAGTGCATCCAGATAGTCTCTCAAAACATTCATTTTGATCTTCAAGAACTCTTCCTCATCCTTTACAAAAATTTCTTTGCCATATTTAAGCACCTCATACTGGATATGGAGCGGGAGACGATGGAAGAGAACAAGGTCTACTCTGTCTGAATAAAGGCTTCCCAAATCTGCCTCATCTTCAGGGGAGGGGTTTTTAAGTATAACCGCAATATCTATATCTGATATTGGTTTATTTTCGCTTTTAGAGTATGATCCAAACAGAATTATGGCTATGAGCCCGGGGTGGAATTTAATTTTTTTCAATAATTTTCTCTACTTCTTCCCTCATATTCCTTTCCATCGGTTTTTGCTTTGCACCCTTAGATTTTCCATTGCATCAGATGAAAGATTTTATTTCTCCCCTTGAAAAACATCAAATTTTTCTTATGAATACTTGCCTGGAGTTTCATTTTAGCTACTGTTTTGTTCTAACAAGTTCATTTCCATTACCATTATATTTATGATTCACAATTATTTCAACAAAGGGATAAGGGGGGTAGATTTTTTTAGCAAATTTCCTGCAGATTTTGCTTCCTTTGATTTTCCTGAGGAGAGGAGCTGTTAATGGAAGTTCGTAAATAATTGGAGATATCCTCCGTTGTCCGAGTGCAATAACACCGAAGCGAGCAAAGATTTATAAAGGGTCTATTCATTTTGCTCCTTTCTGAGTCTTTCGATTTCTTTTTTAATTTCCTCTATCACTTCTGGATTATAGATTACCTTTTTACCTTCTTTCTTTATCGAGAAAACAATGTATACTTTACCATCCTTATCTTTCTCAAATTTATCATGAGTTTTACTAAGCCACTCTTTCCACCTATAAACTTCCGGAGTTTGCTCGTATGTTACTGGCTTTATTTGTAATCCAATGTATTTGCTCCCAATTTGGATGTAAAAATCAACATTATACAGCCTATCCCACTCATCCGGTGCAGGCTCTATCTTAACTCCTAAATCTCTCTGTAATTTCCCATATATTGTTTTGATTTCCGTCTGATAGCCATCGAATGTCCTATTTATCACAAGATTGTAGATATATTGAAGACAATCTTCTTCCGTTACTTCTTCTATTTCAGCTTGAATAACCTCTGTTATCTTTGTGTACAATTTTCTTCCTAAATCCTGGATATATTCCTGAGGAGACAGATTAATTCCTTTTTGTTTGAGCATTTCAGCAAGTTTTTTGTAATAAAAAGACTCCCAATCTTTTATTGTTTTTGGGTCACCTTCTCTTATCCAAAATGAAACAGGACCAACACTATCTTTCTTATTCAAACCCCACCTGTTTGTAGCCATATTAAGTATCCATTCCTTAGCCATTTTTCCTTTCCCTCCATAACCGGATAAATTTATCTTTATATTTATGATTCGTTGAAAAATCTGGAGATGCTAAACCAGATTTTATAAGATAAGCATTAACGAAAATTTTATTTTTGAGATAAACATAAGCCATTACAGTGTTTCTATTTATTACCTCGTTATCGTGGAATTTCAAAAATATATGCTTGCCGAGGACATAATCTTGTAAATAGCGAATTGTGTCCTCTTTCTTATCAATCTTAACCCCTAAGAATTTAATAAAAAGCCCTGTGTTTAGCTTTATAGTGTTTTCATCTATCACTTCCACGACCTTATATAATCTATCTCCTCTAAATGTAAACTTCTTAGGGTCAATTTGTGGCTTTGCATCTTGAATTGTAGGGGTATAATCTATCGGCGAAAGTTCTAATCTTTCTTCTTTTCTTTCTATTATTTGAATGTTATCATAAAATCCCAAAAGCCCCCCTTTTATTCCTATTTTCTCCTTTATTGTCTCAAGAAAATCTTTGTTTATTTCATAACCGATAGAATTTCTTTGAAGTTCTAAGGCAACCTTTATGGTAGTCCCGCTACCGAGAAATGGGTCTAAAATTGTATCACCAACAAATGAGAACATCTTTATTAACCTTCTGGGCAACTCATCAGGAAACATTGCTTCATGTCCTATCTGTTTTGCTCCTGCAAAGTGCCAGTGTCCGGAAAAATAATCTTTCCATTCTTCTCTTGTTAGTCTTGATAATTCCTTTATCTCTTTTAGAACTTTTTTACTTTTTCCAGGCTTTTTAAAAATATGAATAAATTCGTAATCAATTTCAACAATTCCATTCGGTGGATATGGGAAAGAACCCATAACAGTTGCACCGCCTGTTGTATTCATTGTTGTCTTTTTTTGCCACATAATAGAACCCATGAAATCAAATCCTATTTGTTCACATTGAGCAATGATTTCAGCATGAATTGGAATCACTTTGTATCGTCCATAAATTATTGATCTTGCAAACTGATCTCCGATGTTAATGCATAGTCTTGCGCCTTTTCTTAGAACTCGGTAACATTCTCTCCATACATAATACAGATCTTTTAAATATTCATGAAGAGTCTGCCCATACCCTATTTGCCCTGGAATCCCATAATCTTTTATATGCCAGTAAGGAGGAGATGTTATGATCAAATCTATTTCCTCATTTTTTACCTCTCTCATCTGTCTGCTATCGCCGATTATGATTTTTGCTCTGGTTTCCATTGACGCATTCCTTCTATTTTTATCTCCTTTTTATTATAGCATAAAAAAATCGGGATAAAGCCCCATTACTTTTGTTGATTTTTCTCAATTCAATATGTTATATTCTCATATCAATGAGTAAGTTTAAAGTTTATGTTGAACTTGCAAGACCATTCACTCTAATAGCTCCTTTCTTAGGATTCCTTTCAGGTGGGATATGTTCGTGGGGAGCTTATCCAAAAACCCCCTTCTCTTTTGAATATCTTTTTTATGTTTTAATCGGTTCTTTAATGGCAGCAACCCTTAACTCAGCTTCAAATACTTTAAATCAGATTTTTGACCTTGAAATTGACAGGGTAAACAAACCGAAAAGACCCCTTCCTTCAGGAAGGATTTCAATAAAAGAGGCTCTCATATTTAGCATTTCTCTTTATATGATTTCCTTTTTCCTTGCCTGGTTAGTTTCTCCTGAGGGGAGGAAGGAGTGCTTTTTCCTTGTCCTTCTTGCTGCCTTCATGACTTTCATCTATTCTTGCCCTCCTTTCAGGACAAAGAGATGGGGTATAGGAGCTAACCTTACAATTGCTATTCCAAGGGGTATTCTTTTAAAGGTTGCAGGGTGGTCAGCAGTTAAGTCAATTATGAGATTTGAGCCATGGTATATAGGTTTAATATTCGGACTCTTCCTTCTTGGAGCGACATCCACAAAGGATTTTTCTGATATGGAAGGAGATAGAAAAGGGAACTGTATAACATTACCGATAAAGTATGGAGTTAAAAAAGCTGCCTATATCATTTCTCCTTTCTTTGTACTCCCGTTTTTACTGATCCCTCTGGGTGTTAAGTTAAGGGTTTTGACCGGCAATCCAATCCTTCTAACAATTTTTGGAATAAGCCTTTCAATCTGGGGAATCTATGTTGTTTATCTGATTTTGAAAAAGCCTGAAGAACTTGCAGTTGATGAGAATCATATATCCTGGAAGCATATGTATATGATGATGTTCTATGCCCAGATTGGATTTGCTCTTTCTTATATTTTCTGATTATCTACCCTCTTTAAGCTCCCTGTAAACTGCTTCAACATTTCTTGAAAACCTCTGGGTATAACCCTCCATATTTTTGTAAGCAGGAAGCTCAGCTCTTTTAATCACCTCTTCAAGGGGCAGACCTTCATCAACATACTTTTTAACCTCGTTTCTGAGAGCTTTCAGATACTCAGCCTCCTTTCTCAAAATACTTTTATCTCCAATTTCTCCATGCCCCGGGATTACAATTTCCAGTTCCATATTTTCAACTCCCTCAAGGATTTTAATCCAGTTCTCTGTGCTGGAA
>JBBIMS010000212.1:0-1245 GCA_037444285.1 Candidatus Aminicenantota bacterium
AAACAATATTTACTATGAATCCAATCTTACAAAGGATCTTAAAGAAATGATTTTTGAATACAAGAAAAAAAGAAGAAGACCAGCTGAAAAGGGCTTAATTAGCGAGGAATTGATAGAGAAATTGAGATCCCTTGGATATATAAATAATTATCATTGATGAATTAAACCGGGTATCAAAGTTATTAATTATAAGGAGGTCTGGATCTGGTGGATTTTTCAATGGATTGAAGACAGAGAGTGCATTTTTGAAGATTTTCCTTTGGAGCTTTCATATTAACTCAGACATAGGAGGGTTGAAGGCCTGAGAATCCTAGCAAATTTAATTATTTTAAAATTTTCCTTGGTATCAAAGGGTTTATTCTTGTTACAATTTCATAATTTATTGTTCCACAGAGGGATGCAAGATATTCAGCTGTTATCCTTTCCTTTCCCTGAGAGCCTATTAATACAACCTCATCCTCAAGTTTTACGCCCTTTATATCAGTGACATCAACCATAATCATATTCATTGCAACTCTACCCCTTAAAGGAGCTCTTTGACCTTTTATTAGAACATGTCCTATATTGGAAAGTCTTCTATCATAACCTTCGTTATATCCAACAGGTAGAACCGCTATCCTGCTATCCCTGTTCGTCTTATAAGTGCATCCATAACCTATAAATGAACCTTTTTTAACCTCCTTTATCTGAGCAATTTTTGTTTTCCATGTTAGAACAGGCTTTAGCTCAATACGAGGGTTTCCATTAATCATTGAAGAGAGAAGAGTCTCTCTCGATGGCCAGAGACCGTAAATACCAATTCCAACTCTCACCATATTGAAGTATGTTTCTGGGAATAGAATTGTAGCTGCTGTGCAGGCTGTATGCTTAATTGGTATAATAATTCCATTTTCCTCGAGCATCTCAACTGTTTTTTTGAAAATTGTAAGTTGAGACTCTGCATAAGAATGGTCAGTTGTATCCTCAATGTTTGCAAAATGAGTTGAAATTCCTTCCAATTTTAAAAACGGGAATTTCCTTATTTCCTTTACAAATTCAAGAATTTTATCAGGGAATACACCCTGTCTATGGGTTCCTGTTTCGAGTTTTACATGTAAATAAACCCCTTTCTTTTCCCTTTCCGAGATTTTGCCCAATTCTCTGACAGTTTCAATGTTGTAAACAACAATTCTTAATTCATAGTCTATCACTTCTTTTAATTGAGACAAGGGAACATATCCAAGAATTAATATTGGAGCTTTAACC
>JBBIMS010000212.1:1255-3990 GCA_037444285.1 Candidatus Aminicenantota bacterium
TTTCCTTAGAAGAGCGCCCTCTTCTAAGGAGTTTACTCCCAGCCAGTCAACACCAAACTTTAAAATCAGTTTTGAGACTTCAAGGATTCCATGCCCGTAGGCATTAGATTTTACAACACCACATAGAGTTTTATCTTCCCCAATTAGTCTTCTAAACTGCATTACATTGTGCCTTAAAGCTTTAGAATCAATTTCAACCCAGCTTAAAGATGAAGAAATTGAAGGATAGAGAGAAAGATCAACCTTTTCCATAAAAGAAATATTAAATCATTGAATTCAAATTTTCAAACATATTCTTGGAAGAAATGAGAGACTTGCCGTTTGAAGCGTTTTTTTGTATTCCTTTACCATTAAAATTATAATTAAAGTGTGATGGTGGTCATTTGTTAATAGTCAATTTGCAAGATAAAATTATGAAGGAGGAGATATGAAGAGAATACTCCTTTTATCAATCCCTGTAATTTTTTTCCCTTTTTTAAATTCAAGCCAGGATCAGGTCTATTTTGGAGTTTCGCGATATGACCTCCTTATAAACAAAAACTACACCAAGGAGAAGATTGACAACTTTTTTAGAGAAAATGCATACAGGGGAGCCAACTGGACAAGGGTTTACAGCTATTTCTACGCTCCTTTTGACTACGGAGGCTCCCCCTTTGGAGGATTCCCAAACACTTATATTCCCTGGAAAGTTGTATCTGAAGCAGAAAATAACAGGAAAATCTTTGATCTAACCCAGTTCTCTTCAGAGTATGAGGAGAGATTAAAGTGGTTTATGGATGCCGCAAAATACTATGAAATAACCGTCGATTTATGTATATTTGATACTGTTGCCTTCCGTTTTGACAATACCTGGTATTATCACCCTTTCAACCCCAACAATAACATTCAAGGATTTAATGGAAGTTACGCAGGACTCCCCTGGAATGTGGACAGAAGATATTTTGAAATCTATATAAAATGGCTGGCTGAGAAATTGAGAGCCTATGACAATCTGACTGTTGAACTTATCAATGAAGGTTATCCTGACAGTACTGGGGATATGGATACATACAGGAGTTTTCTCGCCTGGGAATACGATCTTGTAAGGAGAGAATTTCCAGGGAAAACTATTGTGCTCTCTACTGAAGCTCCCGGGCTCATGCACATTTACTGTGACATTTTTGATGCCCACTTTATATGGGGAAGGTCAGCCCTTTACCATGAAGAGGGTGGGATGACTGTTTTAAGATATCTTGAGAGTATTCCAAGACCAAAGATTTTGAGTTCCGATGGTGATGGAGACCCTACAAAGATCTGGCAAATAATAACCCAGAACAATCAGGATGAGATAGTTGGTCTCTATCAGGAGGCTTTTTCGAGGAGATGGGGGGTTGACATAACCACTCTTGATCAGACAAAATCTTATTGGGTTGTTGATGCAGGTTCAGAGGTTTATAAGTCAATTTTTGGCTCCTACCCAAAGAACTGGCATGTCAAAAAAACACCTCTTATATCACCAAATTTCACTGATCCAAAATATAACTATATATCCACAAATAAATTTACTGCTGTTGGAGGACAGCAAGTAACATTCACAATAAACTACAAAAATACAGGTGCATCTGCTACAGGAGTTGTGATTAAGGATACTTTAAGTTCATATTTTGAAAATGTTAAGCCCAGTAGTGGTGGAAGCATTTCAGGAAATACAATTATCTGGAATATCGGTGATGTGGACGCAGAGCAGGGTGGTTCAGTGAGTTTTACAGCAAGGGTAAAAGTGGGGACTCCCATAGGAACAAAAATCCTCAATTATGCTGAGATAGACTGCAATGAAACTGAACCATTCACAACGAATAAAATAACAATCTTTATCATCTTTTAATTTCGGGAGGAATGATGAGGAAAGGAATTTTTTTGTTGACTTTAATAATTTCCTTTTTAAATCTCTCATATGCTGATGATTCTCTTTTCTCTCTAAAAATTTCAGGAGGAATGAGCAGGGTTTACGATGGCGGTGATCTCAAAAAATGGTTCAACGGAGAGAAAGCATATTTTGACTGGCTTGGAAACCAGCAAAATTATTCAACCAGGAGTAATTATCCCTTTAAACAGGATGAGCCTGAGGGTAGTTTTGAGGTTATTTTCAAGCCTTTAAATTATATGGGAGTGAGCTTAGGGCTTGGATATATGAAAAGGGGGTGGAATTCTTCTGCTGAAGTGAATTACAATTATGGTGGAAATCTTGGCTCTGAAAAAATTGAGCTTGCTTCGAAGGAGGAGCTGAATGTATTTCCTGTTACCCTTTCTTTAGTATTTTCTCTCCCATATAAATTCTTAAAAGCGAATCTTTATGCAGGTGGTGGTTATTATTATGCCAATGTAAAATTTAATATGGAAAGTAAATACTTTTGGCAAAATTTCCCCGATAGGGAAAATTATAAGCATCATTACATCTCAAGTTTAACAACCCACTCTGAAGGAGCAGGCTTCCATGGAGGGATTGGAATTGAAATTAAGATTGTCTCCCATCTTTCTATTTCCATAGATGCCCTTTTAAGAAATGTTAAATTGGGAGATATAAAGGGAGAGCTCAAATGGAGGGAGCTTTTAGAATGGAGTGGCTACAAAAGTGAGAATTCAGGAAGTGAAAGGAATCAGACCCTTTGGTTCGGCTCCTTTAAAGTGAATGGAAATCAGTTTGAAAGGGCTGTTTTCTCAGAAGAGAAACCCTCCCTTTTTGAGAATACAAGACC
>JBBIMS010000213.1:0-3977 GCA_037444285.1 Candidatus Aminicenantota bacterium
CAGGAGATATATTAAGAATTGAAACTCCAGGGGGAGGAGGTTTTGGCAAAATTAAAAAATAAAATCATAAAGAGCCCATCCTTTCAATTACCATCTCCACTCTTTTTTGGGAAAATCCTTTTTCTTCACAGAGAAATTTTATAAGACCCTTTTCATCAATCCTTCCAAAGGAAATTGAGTAATTCTCAGTAACATCAGGCTGAAGGTAGATCTTTCTTATTTCTTCAAATCCTTCTAATTTATCTTTTATCTCATCAGTTAGATTTTCAATACAACCATACTCCTTTATCAAATTCAGAGCTTTTTTAGGACCTATTCCCTTCACCCCTTCGTTAAAATCAGTTCCAATAAGTATTGATATATCAATGAGCTGTTCATGGGATATACAATAATTTTTGAGAATCGCATCTTTTTCAATAATCTCAGGTTTTAAAGGTCTAAATTTTCCCTTACTTGGAAGGAATTCCTTACCTGAAAGGGTTATAAATCGGGCAAGCCTTGGAGTTCCAAAAAGTAGGGAATCATAATCCTTACTCCCTGTAGCCCATGCATCACCCCTCTTCACAACATAGGAAGCTTGAGCCTCACCCTCAGAGGGCGCTTGAACATAGGGGATTCCCAAAAGGGATAAAAGGATTTTTGCATCCTCAACCATTGAAGGTGTTAGGCGGGATGTCATTACAGCCTTTGAAAAAGCCCTTCTCAGGTCTCCTTCAGCAAGAGCTCTCTCGTATTCCATTTTGTATTTTTCTTTGATTTCCCTTCTTCTCTGGAGTTCTTTCCCTTTTAGCTCAGGAGGCTTTCCATCGAATACAAACACAGGTTTTATTCCGTATTCACTTATCAATCTTGTTGTTCGGTAGAGGAGTCCTACAAGATGGGAGGTCACATTCCCCTTGCTATCTTTGAGGGGTGTTCCGTCAGGCATTCTTATAAGGGCTAAAAACTGATAGAGTTCGCCATTTCCATCAACAGCAATCACCTTGCCCCTTAACTCGGAGAGTTCAATCTCCCTTTTTAAAATTATTGGAGTAAGATTTACACCCACAATTTAAATGATACAGCATTTAATTTGAAATTGGAATCTATTTTTATATAATATTTTGCAAGGAGGAAGGATGAGAGGAGTGTTTATATTTTTATTAATTTTATCTATTTTTTCTTTGGCAATGGAAGAGAAGGTGGAGAGAAGGATTGAGAATGGAGTTGAGGTGGTGGTAAATCCAGAGAAGCCAGTAAAGTCATTGAAGATTCTTTTAAAAGAAGAATTAACAATTGATGCTGAGAAATTCACAAAGGGCGAGCTAACAACAATTGGTCCTTTTGATTCCGATAGCTCAAGGAATATCTACATTTACGACTACAAAAAGAAGAGAATTGTTAAATTTTCTCCCGAAGGGAAAATCTTAGCTTTCATAGGGAAGGAAGGACAGGGTCCTGGCGAATTCAGCTCAGTCTCAGATCTTTATGTTGACTCTTCTGACAATTTGATTGTTACAGATAGAGAAAATAGCAGATTCTCAGTTTTTTCAAAGAACGGTTCCCTTCAAAAAGAGATAAAGATAAAATTTGGAATATTTAATGGAGTAATTCTGGGAAATGGAAATTTCCTTTTCTTAGAAATGAGTTTCGATGAGATCTCTAAAAAACCATCAAGGATCCTCAATCTTTACAATCCAGATTTTAAAAAAATAAAGGAGCTGGACAGGATAGAGATGTTCAATCCTCTGGGAGCAAAGATAAAAGGGATTCGCTTCAACCTTCCCTTTTCAGTTTCCAGAGGCAGAATATTTACAGGGAATCAGGAGAGGGGTTATGAGATTTATGTTTATGATTTTGAAGGTAATATGGTAAGGAAGATAAAAAAGGAATGCCAACCTCTCAGGACATCAGATGAATACAAGAGCAGATTTATAAAGGAACTTGGAGATTTTATTTATCCAAGGGTAAAGGACAAGCTCTATTTTCCCGATTTTCTTCCCCCCTTTCACTATTTTCTTACAGATCCAGAGGGGAGAATTTATGTTATGACCTATGAAAGGGGAGAAGGTCCGGACGAATACATTTTTGATGTGTTTGATCCAGAAGGAGTTTTTATATCAAGAGTCTCTTTAAAGGATTTCTCCTATCCAGAAAGCCTTAACGGAAAAGTAAAAAATGGCTATCTCTACTGTGTATTTGAGAAGGAGAGTGGATTTGAGAAACTCGTGATTTACAAAGTTTCTTGGAAATAGCGTAGCCATAAAAAACCTCCTTAATTGACAAGGAAAATCAAGAAAAATATAATATTTTTTGATGTTATTTAATATCAAAGATTTCTTAAAAGAGGATATTGGAGAGGGAGATAAAACCACTGAGTGGATTGTTCCAGAGAATCATATAGGAAAGGCTAAGATTATCGCAAAAGAGAATGGAGTAGTAGCGGGGCATAATTATGCAAAGGAAGTTTTTCTGGCCCTTGATTCCAATTTGAAATATAGAGAATTGAAGAGGGATGGTGAGGAGGTTAAAAAAGGTGAAATAATTGCAGAGATTGAGGGGAAGACAAGGGCAATACTTACAGGAGAGAGGGTAGCTCTAAACATTTTGCAGAGACTTTCAGGGATAGCAACATTAACAAGGGAATATGTAAAAGCTCTTGAAGGAACAAAGGCAAAAATCCTTGACACAAGGAAGACCACACCAGGTTTAAGGGAGATGGAAAAATATGCTGTTAGAATGGGTGGTGGAGAAAATCATAGATTTACCCTTTCTGAGATGATTTTGATAAAGGAAAATCACATTTTTGTTGCTGGTTCCATAAAAGAGGCAGTAAGGAGGGTTAAAGGTAAAGGGCTTAAGGTAGAGGTTGAGGTTAAAAATATGGAGGAGCTTAAGGAGGTGATTGAGGAAGGGGTTGACAGAATTCTTCTGGATAATTGGGAGGTTGAATCCATAAAGGAGGCAGTTGATCTTGTAAAGGGGAGAATTCCCCTTGAGGCTTCAGGAAATATGACAATTGAAAAGGCGAAAGAGGTTGCATCTGCAGGAGTTGATTTCATATCAGTTGGAGCCCTTACCCACTCCTTCAAATCATTAGACCTGTCCCTTATTCTGGAAGGAGAGAAAGGATGAGCTCCAACTTTTCCCCCATTCAAAGGGAGGAGATCCTTGAAAAAATAAAGTCTGCAAAGGAAAAACTGGGAAAAAATCTTCTAATTTTAGCCCATTTCTATCAGAGGGAGGAGATTGTCCAGTTTGCTGATTTTGTTGGAGATTCCCTCCAGCTTGCTCAAACCGCATCAAAAAGAAATGATGTTCCTTACATTGTCTTTTGCTCAGTCTCCTTTATGGCAGAGATGGCGAAAATCCTTTGCTCTCCTGAGCAGGAAGTCCTTCATCCTGCTCCAGAAGCAAAATGTCCCCTTGCGGAAATGGCTAAAATGAAAGATGTGGAGAAAGCATGGAAGAAACTTTCATCCCTTGGAGAGAGCTTAATTCCTGTGGTTTATGTGAATTCCACAGCTGAACTAAAGGCATTCTGTGGAAGGAACGGTGGAGCTGTTTGCACATCTTCAAATGCAAAGAAGGTTTTTGAATGGGTTTTTTCTAAAGGAGCCAGGCTTTTCTTTTTTCCCGATGAAAATCTTGGAAGGAACATATCTCATTCCTTAGGGATAAAGGATGAAGAGATTTCTGTATGGGATCCTAAAGGAAATCAGAAATTGGAAGATTTCAGGAAAAGCAAGGTTATACTTTGGAAGGGTTTCTGCTATGTCCACACTGAATTTCTTCCCTTTCTTGTGGAAAAACTAAAAAATTCCTCCAATGACTTGAAGGTGATTGTTCATCCCGAATGTTTCCCTGAGGTTTGTGCTTTAGCGGATTTTGTTGGCTCAACGAGTTTTATAAAAAAGACTGTTGAGGAATCTCCACCCGGCTCCAAATGGGCTATAGGAACCGAATGGAATCTTGTAAGGGGGCTTCAGATAAAAAAT
>JBBIMS010000214.1:0-3973 GCA_037444285.1 Candidatus Aminicenantota bacterium
GTTCAGAACCTCTATGCCAATTGACGGAGACCATTAACATCTGATATTATAAAATTGATGGTGAGCGTAGCTCAATTGGTCAGAGCACTGGACTGTGGATCCAGATGTTGGGGGTTCGAGTCCCCTCGCTCACCCCATTGATTTATAATACTTTCTCCTTCTGAGATTTCAAAAAGGAGAAATCCTTATGAATAGAAATTTTGCGAGGTTTTTTATCCCTATTCTAATCTTATTTCTTTTTCCCGCTCTCCCTTTAAAAGGGAAAAATTATGAGATTGAAAGGGTTCAAATCTTTGCTCAGGTAAACAGGGATGGAAGTGTCAGTATAAGGGAGGAAAGAACATATAATTTTCGTGGTTCTTTCTCCTGGGCTAATTACATCCTTCCAAAGAAGAAAATTTCAGGGGTGAAGGATTTCACCGTCTCAGAGAATGGGAACCTTTATGATGAATCTGGGTCAGGTAAACCTGGAACCTACAAATTTTTTGACTATCCTGACCGTATAGAAGTAAAGTGGCATTTTAAAGCATTTCACGAAAGGAAAACATTTGTTTTGAACTTTAAAATCCTTGATGCAGTAACAGTCTATAATGACATTGCTGAATTTTACTATAAATTTATAGGCTCTGGATGGGACCGCAGGACAGAGGAAGTTAATGTTGAGGTTGTGCTTCCAGAACCTTTATCAAAAAATGAAATCCGTGCATGGGCTCACGGACCATTGTGGGGGAATGTTGAAATAGGAGAAGGAGGAAGGGTTTTTCTCAGAATAAGCAATCTTCCAGCGAATAAATTCTGGGAAGGAAGAATTCTTTTCCCTCCTCGACTTGTCCCTGAATGCAGGAACAGGGTGGAGCGAAATGCTCTGAGGGAGATTTTAGATGAAGAGAAGAGATGGGCAGAAGAGGCCAATTTAAAAAGGAAGAGAGACCAGGAAAGAATGAAGTATGGACTTATATCATCGATCCTTTTAGTTTTTCTTACCTTTGGAATCTGGATTGTTATGTATCTGAAATCTGGAAAACCCCATGATTTTCCCTTTGAAAGCAAATTTTATTCGGACATTCCTTCTGAAAAACCCTCTGCTTTTATCTACTATATCCTGAATAAAAGGGAGATTGGAGCTCCTGTCCTTGTTTCTACTCTTCTCGATTTAGCTCAGAGAGGATTTCTCACTATTGAGGAGAAACTGGAGACAAAAAAGGGACTTTTTGGGAAAAGGGAGAAGCTTCAATATTATTTAATGCTGAACCGTGATTTCTATGAAAGGAATAAAGGAAATCTTAAAAATTTTGAGCAGTCATTAATTGACTTCATTTTTGGAGATCTTGCAAACGGAGCGGATAGAATATCTTTTAAAGATATTGAGAAAAGCAGAAGCAAATTTATAGGCTGGTTCAGTAAATGGAAGAAAGAGATTAAGAAAATGGCTGAATCTGAAGTGTTTTTTGAGCCAGAAAGTGTAAAAATGATGAAATATTTCATAGGGATAGTCATTTTACTTTTGTTGTTTTCTATCCTGGAAATCTTCCTGCTTCGCGAAAAGGGATTTATAGCAGTGATTCTTTTTCTGTGTGTCCCAGTTTTCTTTTGGCTATCATCATTTCTCCTTCGCCATACCCCAGAGATTGCAATGGAAGTAAAAAAATGGAAGGCGCTGAAAAGATATCTCGCAGAGTATGAGTTTAGAAATGAGCCATCAGAGGGTTTCTTTAAAAATATATCGAAATATTTGATCTATGCGATTGTTTTGGGGTTATCTCCAAAGAAGATAAAAAAATTACTGGAGTTTGTTCCTGAAGAATATTATGGAGGCTCAATTCCATGGTATGCCTTTTCTCGCTCTCAAGATGGAGCTTCCTTTAGCAGTTTTTCCAATGCAATTTCGTCAATGATTTCAAGTTTTTCCTCCACAATGAGCTCTGCTTCAGGAACTGGAGGTGGAGCAAGTGGAGGTGGCGGTGGAGGAGGGGGTGGTTCTGGAGGAGGAGCAGGATAATTTAAAAATTTTTTCCTTCCCTTTTATTTTATAAAATGTTATAAAATCATATGATGTCCTGAAAAGAAGCGGTTCAAAATGCTTGTGAATTTTTTTCTAAAAAGAAGAGTAAAAAAAGCCCTTGAGAATAAGAACCTTCAGAAAGCCCTTGAGAATGCACTGAACCATTACAATAGAAATTTTAAAAATGCAGTTGAAGGTCTTGACTGGGAAGGTTTGAAAAATAGGGTAAGGGAAATAAAGAAGAGATCAGTTTCAAAGCTTCCTGAGCTTTTAGAGAAATTTGTAAAGGAAGCAGAAAAAGCAGGAGCAAGGGTTTACATTGCTAAAGACAAAGAAAGTGCATTAAAGTATATTGGCGATTTGATCCTGAGGAAGAACGAGAAACTTGTTGTAAAGGCAAAATCAATGCTTTCTGAGGAGATTGAACTGAATCCCTATCTCGAATCTTTGGGAATAAAGGTTGTGGAGACAGACCTTGGAGAATGGATTGTTCAGATTGCTGGTGAGAGACCTTCCCACATAACAGCACCTGCTCTCCACAAGAAGAGGGAAGAGGTTGCTGAGCTCTTTTCAAGTTATTTTGGAAGAGAAATTAAACCTGACATTAATGAACTTGTCAAAATCGCAAGAAAGGAGCTCAGAAAATATTTTCTTGAGGCTGGAGTTGGGATATCAGGCGCAAATATTGCAATTGCAGAGACAGGAACAATAGTTATAGTTTCCAATGAGGGAAATGCGAGGCTTGCAACATCCCTTCCTCCTGTCCATATTTGCATTCTCACTCCTGAGAAAATTGTTGAGACGATTGAGGAAGCCTCTACAATTCTAAAAGTTTTGCCAAAGATATCAACAGGTCAGAAGATAACAACCTATGTCTCCTTTATTACAGGTCCAAGTAGGACAGCAGATATTGAAAAGGAAATTGTGCTTGGAGCTCATGGTCCAGAGGAGCTCCACATAGTTATAATTGACGATAAAAGGACAGAGATTAGAGAAGATCCCCTCTGGAAAAATATCCTTTACTGCATTAAGTGTGGGGCATGTATGACAATCTGTCCTGTTTATGATTCTGTTGGTGGACATGTTTTTGGCTCCCCTCCTTATCCCGGTGGGATTGGGCTTGCCATAACTTCTGTTATAAAGAGTGAAAAAGAAGTTAAATCCATTTTAGACCTTTGCTCTGACTGTAAAAAGTGCGATTCCCATTGCCCCTCAGGAATTCCAATTTCAAAGCTTTTGATTGATTTAAAAAGAAGAAGAGGGATTGACCTTTTAGACAGGATTTTTATGCTTTACTTTGGAAATAATAAAGTTAGAGGATTCTTAAATAGCCTCCTTTATTTCCTTCAATTCCCCTTTACAAGAGATGGTTTTCTCAGATTGCCTCTTTCATCATCCAAATTGTTCCCGGCAATTTCTTTGAGAAGATATGATAGGCATGAAAAGGGTAATGTTTTATTATTCCTTGGTTGCCTTATAAAAGATTTTTATCCTGAAATTGCAGAATCTGCAATAAATATTTTGAAGAAAGCTGGGTTTGAACCCTTTACATGCGATGAGCTTGTATGTTGTGGTGCGCCAGCTCTTCATCTTGGGGATTTAAAGTCTTTGAAATATTTTGCAGATAAGAATCTTTCAATTTTTGAAAAATTTAATCCCGAATACATAATAACTCTCTGCCCAACAGGGAATGGAATTATTAGAAAGGAGTATCCTGAGATTGATGAAAGGGGGAGGAAGTTAAGATTTTTGATTTTGCAAAATTTTTGAAAACTAAAAATATTGATTTTGAAAGAAAAGGGAAAGGAAAGGTCTATTACCATCATCCATGCCACTCTTTAAACTTTGCTGGGATAAAGAATGAGCCATTGGAAATTTTAAAGGATATGGGTTTTGATGTTTATGAAGAGGAATTCCCAACCTGCTGTGGATTTGCTGGCGCTTTCTCCTTCCAGTTTCCTGAGATCTCAT
>JBBIMS010000215.1:0-1457 GCA_037444285.1 Candidatus Aminicenantota bacterium
AAGTCCATCTTTTTCAATCTTTTCGTATCCTTCTAAAATGTAAAAAAGCTTTCTCCAGTCATCAAGGAGTAGCTCATAGGAGCCTATCATATGGGCAATTCCACTATTTGTCTGAAGCCCCCTTACAAATTCAGTGAAGATAATGTTTTTTGCCTTCTGGATTTCATCCTCCTTTATATCCCCCTTTTTCAATTTTTCTATTTCAGAATAGATTATTCTTTCTACAGATTCAATCCGCTCATTTGCCTTTAAAATACAATGGATTGTAAAGAGGGAAGGGTCAAACCTCCATGGAAATTCTGCAGAGATTGATACTGCATGGAGAGATTCTTGGACAAGCTTGCTATACAGCCTTGAACTCCTTCCACTTGCAAGAATGATCTGTAAAATATCAAGAGGTATTGAGTCCTGGTTTCCTGCTTCACAGGAAAGGTAAGATATCATTAAGGAAGGAACCTCAACATCATGGACTATCAATCCCCTCCTTTCACCAAGGTATGTTTTTTCTCTGGGAATAAATCCTGAAGGAACAGGAGAATCAGGTATCTCCCCAAATTTCTCCCTTATCATTTCTTCAACTTTTTCTTTTTTTATATCTCCAGAAATTACTATAAGAGCATTGTTGGGAACATAATAAGTTTTGTAATAATTTTCAAGGTCTTCAGGCTTTATGTTTAATATATCTTCCATATATCCGATCACGGGGAATCTATAAGGATGTTCGAGATAAGAAAGTGAGTAGAGAGCTTCTTCCTGTATTCCATAGGGAAGGTTTTCTGTTCTATATCTTCTTTCCTCCATAATAACATTTCTCTCGCACTCAATACTATTATCAACAAATTTGAGATTCTTCATCCTGTCCGCTTCCATATCAATTACCTTTTCGAGGGCTTCGCTCTGGAATTCTTCATAATAAACTGTCCAATCCTGAGATGTGTAGGCATTGGAATCACCTCCATTTTCTTCAAGTATTTTATCAAATTCTCTTGGAGCAAGATTTTCTGTTTCGTTGAACATAAGATGTTCAAGGAAATGGGAAATTCCCCTTTTGCCAAGAACCTCATTCCTTGAACCTGTTTTGTAGAAAATATAGAGGCTTACAAGGGGAAGATCATGCTTTTCAATCAGGATAAATTTCAATCCATTTCCAAGATTTCCTGAGTAAACGGAGCTGAAGAGTTCTGATATTTTTTCTCCAATTATCATTTTTTTATGGCTCTTCTCTTTACAAAAATTTCCACATTAACTATTTCTACAGCCTTTGCGCATATTCCTTTAGATTCTGAACATATGAGAAATTTTAGCTCAAAACTCAGTTCCCTTTTGCCAGATTTAGCCTTTTCCTCTATTGTAAAGGGGATTTCAATGCCTTCTTTAATGTCTATGTATGATAACTCTTTTTTTTGAAGTATGGGAAGATTCATTTCGGAAGATTTGAAAATTTCCTTTGGAAATAT
>JBBIMS010000215.1:1467-3961 GCA_037444285.1 Candidatus Aminicenantota bacterium
ACTCCTTCCACTGGAAGGCATTTTATAATTAATGGAGGAGCTGGCTTAATATAAGCTCTCTTTGATAGTTCAATGGAAATTATAACCTTCCCTGACTCACCCCTCCTCAGATAATTGGGTTTTGCCTGAGCAGTAAGTTTATAGTCAGGTGTGACAACAACTTGACCCATTAGAAGAACTAAAAGGAGTAAAACTGCTCTCTTCATTTTTTATTTTCAATATTATCAGAATATTAAATTTTTAGTCAATATTTACCATCTAAGTATCATTGTTATTCTTGCCTCTCGAGGTTGCTGTCTTCCCCATACTTCTCCGAAGGCAAGGGTATCTTCCTTTACATAAGAAACGGGCTTCTGACTGTTGAGAAGATTGAAAATATCAATCCTTAAATCAGCTGCCATTCCCTGTGGAATAGACTTTATCAAACTAGATAGAGAGAAGCTCTTTTGAACACCCATGTCAATGTAATAGTGGGGTGGAGTTTTCCTTGAACCTCTTCCTTCAGGGAATGAGTAGTAGCCGAAAAATGGAACCAGTCCAAGCTTTTCCCAGTGGTAACCAGAGAGCCATTCAAAAACCAATGAAAATAAAGTTTTATGAGGTCCGATGTAATTCAGATTAAGCTTAATGTTGTGGTCTACAGAGTAGGGGAGCTTGCCATACCATCCCTCATCTCCGTATTCCCTTCCTCCAAGCCCACCAAACCCCCAATCGAAAAGAGCTTTTAATTCTTTTAGCTCTGGCAAAGGAGGAACAAAAATATGTTTTCCAAAAAGGCTTACATAATTAGTTCCTCCCTCCTCCTGGCTCCAGGAACCTGTTTCAACCTGTCCTGGGTTTGTTCCTTTGGCTGATGAATAGCAATAAGATAAATTGAGGGATAAAATTTCTTTAATTCTTCCATTTATCTCAATCTCAAACCCCCTGTAATTCCTTCTTTTGTGCTCGAAGTTGTCGAATACAAACTTATAATAGGGAGGATTCGGGTCGAATACTCCTAAAAGCTCCAGGAGATTTTTTGAATCAGTCCTAACATACCTTGCCTTTAATGCCCAGTTCTTTCCTATGATCCTGTCAAATTCAATTAAATACCGTGTCAGTCGATTGGGCTTTATGTTTTCGGCAATATCGTAAGGACCTCTTTTTTCCTCCAGTTGGAAGGATTGTGAAGCTGGGAAGGTGTTGGATTTTCAGGACCTATCCATTGGTATCTCCTGAATTGGAGAGGAGCTTGAGGATTAAAGAAGGCAAGATGGAAGGTGGTTGTTGTGTCTGTGAATATTCCCCATCCAAATTTTATTATGTTTTTCCCATCTTTTGTAAGGTTGTAGGTTAGAGATACTCTCGGGGAAAGGAAATCCCTTATGTCCCATTTCCACAGTACATTCCCTTTCTCATCGTAGTTTGTTTGAGTTGCTGATCTAAATCCAAAAAGAACTGTAAGCCTTTCAAAGCTAATCCTGTCTTTCAAGTAAATTCCAATCCCACCTATTGAGTTGACAAAGCTGAAATTTCCATATTCCCATAATAGGGACGGGGTTCTTTCCCCTTCCCTCCAGCTTACAAAGGAATACTTTGTTCCATTTTCAAATCCATTCCCTGGGAATGGGTCTTCTCCCCTCCCCGTAAACTCTGACACGAACTCAGAGGAATTTTTGTAGGCTTCAAGTCCTATCCCCAGCTCGTGATTACCAAGCTCCTTTAATGGAAGAATATGATTAAATCTAAGAACAAAGTTTGAGATCTTTTCATTATCAGTAACTTTTCCAATTGAGTTATTAATATTTTGAGCTGTATCCTCTATGAAATACATGGCGGGTCCCATGTCTCCATGGGAAGGCTCAAAGAAGGATTTTGATTCTGTCATCCCTATCGAGCTTTCTAAAAAGGTATTTGCCGAAAGAATTCCTTTATAGTTGAGTCTGATCATTTTGTCAGAAAAGCTTTCTTTTTTGTAGAGCTCCTTGAATCCTATTCCTCCCTTCTGAGAAATGAGATTTGAGAAGGAACCACTCAAGGAGATTTGGTGGTTGGGGTTTAGAGCTAAGGATATTTTACCGAAGAAGTTTTGGGTTAAAGTTTCCCTCTCCCCTCCAGGAATAAACATGTAATTGAGAAAATTGTCTGAAGTAATATCTTTATTAAAAAAGATGTTCTCAGAAATGAAAAACCAGAGGCGATCCTTCTTAATAGGTCCTCCAAAATTGAAATAGTTGTTGTATCTTGAATAATCTGCAGGTTCAAAGGATATGGAAAGTTGGGGTTTTCTTCCAGCCTGTAAAGCTTTATCCACAAAAAGTGTTCCGAACTCTCCGTGGAAATCATTCCCACCTGATTTAGTTAGGACATTAACAATTCCTCCAAAACTTGAAGCGAGCTCAGGATTGAAGGGGTCTGAAATTATCTGAATTTCCTCGAGGGCATCAAAGTTGACTCTAACACCATCTTTTGCCAGTCTTACCCCCCTTACTGATAGACCATCCACAAGCCAGTT
>JBBIMS010000216.1:0-3936 GCA_037444285.1 Candidatus Aminicenantota bacterium
TAACTACATTTTTTGCCTAAAAAAACTTGGAACTTCTTACCTTTTCGTTCTTCTATTTTCAGTATATCTTGTTGATACAGGAGCATACATTTTTGGAAAAACTCTGGGAAGGGGGAAAATTTTCCCAGTTGCCTCACCAAAGAAGACTGTAGAAGGTTTTATAGGGGCAATACCCTTTTATATTCTTGGAGGATTGCTTGGAAACCTGCTTTTTCTTAAATATAAATACATTGGAAAACTTATCCTTACTTTTTTTATTTTAAGCTTTGTCTCTCAGATTTCAGATCCTGTTGAATCTTTGTTTAAAAGGAGTGCAGGGGTAAAGGATTCATCAAGAATTCTTGGAGAGCATGGTGGCATTCTCGATAGGGTTGACTCACTAATATTCTCTTCCCCTTTGTTTTACTTTATCTGCAAATACTATCTGATATGAGAAAGAAAATATCAATACTTGGTTCAACTGGTTTCATAGGAAGGATGGTTCTTGAAATTTTGGAACTTCATTCTGAGAGATTTGAGATTTTGGCTCTTTCAGCAGGAGAAAACACTTCTTTACTGATTGAACAGATAAAAAAATTCAGACCTTCCTTTGTATCTGTTAAGAAAGAAGAGGATGCAAAATTTTTAAGGAAGATTTCTGAAGAACTTGGTTTTAAGATTTTGCACGGAACAGGTGGCGCATCTACTGTTGCCTCTCTGGAGGATGCAGACATTGTGGTCTCAGCAATTTCAGGTATAGAAGGTTTTCTTCCGACTTACTCAGCGGTTAAGCAGGGAAAAGAATTCTTCTCGCCAACAAGGAATCCCTTGTGATGGGTGGAGCAATAATAAAAAAAGAAATGGAAAAATCATCCTCTTTCCTTATCCCTGTTGATAGTGAACACAATGCCCTCTTCCAGCTAACTGGGAAAAGGAACAGGGAAGGAATAAAAAAGTATATCATCACTGCCTCAGGCGGACCATTCTTCAAAAAAGAAATTGAAGAGATAAAACATGCCTCAAGGGAAGAGGCTCTGAACCATCCAGTCTGGAAGATGGGGAAAAAAATAACAATAGATTCTGCAACATTGATGAACAAGGGTTTTGAGTTGATCGAGGCTCACTGGCTATTCTCTATCCCTCCTGAAAATCTTGATGTTTTTATTCATCCCCAGAGCATAGTTCATGCAATAATAGAACAAAGGGATGGCTCCATGATTGCATTTTTGAGCGCCCCTGACATGAAGATACCAATTCAGCATGCCCTTTTCTATCCAGAGACTCCAGATACCATGATCGCTCCTCTTGGGATTGTAAAGCTGAGAAATCTTGAGTTTTATCCTGTTGACTATGAAAAATTCCCCTGCCTTTCCCTTGCAATATTTGCCCTCAAGGAAGGCGGAAGCTTTCCAACTGTTCTTGCGGTTGCCAATGAGGTTGCTGTGAATCAGTTTCTGAGTGAAAAAATTGAATTTTTTGAAATATACAAAGTTATTGAGAAGGTGATCAATGAACATAAGAAATGCGAATTAAACTCATTAGAGGAAGTATTAATGGTTAAAGAATGGGCAGAGAGAAGAGCCTTTGAAATTATTGGAGGAGGAAAATGATTCCTTTAATTGAAAGAATTTTCTGGTTTCTTGTTCTTCTCGGGGTAATGGTTTTTATCCACGAGTTTGGGCATTTTTTATCTGCAATCCTTTCAGGAGTGAGGGTTGAAACCTTCTCCTTCGGATTGGGACCGAGACTCTTTGGAGTAAGGAGGAAGCATACAGACTATCGTGTTTCTCTAATCCCCCTTGGTGGATATGTAAAACTTGCAGGTGAGACATATGAGGATGGCTTTAAAGGAGAGCCCTACGAGTTTTTATCTCAACCTAAATGGAAAAGGTTCATAATTCTTTTCATGGGCTCGGCAATGAACATATCCCTTGCAATTCTTCTTGTATTTGTTATAAATATCATCGGTGTTTCAATTCCAGCATACCTTGAAAAGCCTCCAGTCATAGGGTGGGTGGAGGAGAACACACCTGCCCATGAAGCAGGTCTTTTGATAGGGGATGAAATTTTATCAATTGATGGAAAGAATGTTTCAAAAGCTCAGGAGGTTGAGAACATAATTTCCACAAGCCCTGATAAGGTATTAAAGATCAAAATAAAGAGGGGAGGGGAGATTATTGAGAAAACCTTGAAGACAAGGGCGAGAACAAGGTATGGAATTGGAGATGCTGGAATTTTTTTCATGATACCTCCTCAAATTGGCTTTGTATCAGCTGGGTTCCCCGCCTCAAAGGCTGGTCTTAAGCCTATGGACAGAATAGTGGAGGTGAACGGGAAAAAGGTCAGGAGCTATTTTGAAGTCAGGGATATAATTAGAAAGAGTCCGGGAAAGGAAGTTTCCTTACAGATCCAAAGAGGAGCCGAGAGGAAAGAGATAAAGGTTATACCCACTAATGAAAAGGGTGTAGGAGTAATAGGGATAACATTCCACATTGAAACTGTAAGAAAGAAATACGGAATTTTCTCTGCTTTTGTCAACTCATTAAAGGAGAATGCAAGACTAACTTTCCTTGTGGTAGATGTTTTGAGGAAGATGGTAAGGGGAGAGATATCAGTTCGAACCTTGTCAGGTCCTGTTGATATTGCAGACTTCTCCTATCAGGCTGCAAAGTCAGGTTTTATAGGATTTCTTTCTTTCCTCGCTATCATCTCCCTCCAATTGGGGCTGATAAACTTACTTCCAATCCCAGGCCTTGATGGAGGGCATATATTCATAATTCTGATAGAGGCTGTTATAAGAAGGGATCTCAGCCTGAAACTAAAGGAAAGAATAATTCAAGCGGGGTTTTTAATCTTAATTTTACTCATGATTTTTGTTGTTGCCAATGACATAATCAAAAGGCTACCATCTGGATGGAAAAGTATAATGCCTTAATTTTAAAATTTCTTGAATCTCATAGAAAGGGAATTTGTAACCACTGAAACAGAGCTAAGGGACATGGCAATTCCAGCAATTACCGGATTGAGAAGGAAGCCTGTAAGAGGATAAAGAGCTCCCCCAGCTATTGGTATACCGATAATGTTGTATATAAATGCCCAGAATAAGTTTTGCCTTATTTTTTTCATGGTGTATTTTCCAAGCTCCATGGCCACCAGAACATCTCTGAGGTCACTTTTTACAAGGACAATATCTCCTGATTCCATGGCAATATCTGTTCCTGAGCCCATTGCAATACCAACATCAGCCTGAGTTATTGCGGGAGCATCATTTATGCCGTCTCCCACCATTGTAACTATCTTCCCTTCTTCCTGCAACCTCTTTATTTCTTTAGCTTTGTCCTGGGGGAGAATATCTGAGAGAACCCTTTCAACTCCAAGTTTATATCCTATTGCTCTGGCAGTAGATTCTCTGTCTCCAGTAATAATTACAACCTCCTTCCCCATATTTCTTAGTTTTCTTATCACAAATTCTGTTTCAGGTTTAAGATCATCGAAAATACTTATCAAACCAGAGATTTTATCTTCTTCAATTATAATAATAACTGTTTTCCCATCTCTTTCAAGACTTTTTATTTTTTCTTCTAAAATTTCATTTGAAATTCCGTTCTCCTTAATGAAATTCAGATTACCTAAAAGGATCCTTCTCCCTTTATATTTTGCATGGACTCCTTTACCCGGTATAACCTGGAACTCCTCAGGCTCTGGAACCTCAAGTCCTCTTCTTTCAGCCTCTTTGAGAATAGATTCTGCAAGGGGATGCTCAGATCTTTTCTCTGCAATTGAGGCAATTATCAGAACTTCCTCTTCACTTTTTGAATTCATGGGTATTATATCTTTAACTCTGGGATTTCCCATTGTAAGAGTTCCTGTCTTGTCAAATACAATTGTGTCAACCCTTTCTATCATTTGTATTGCAGCAACATCTTTTATCAATATCCCCTTTTTTGCTCCTATTCC
>JBBIMS010000217.1:0-3932 GCA_037444285.1 Candidatus Aminicenantota bacterium
AGAAGGGAGAGAGATTTGATCTAATTATTCTTGACCCCCCTGCTTTTATAAAGGATAGAAGCAAGCTAAAGGAGGGGATGAGAGGATATAAAGAAATAAATTTAAGGGCAATGAAAATGCTCAACAATGGCGGATTCCTTCTAACCTGTTCCTGTTCCCATCTTCTCTCAAAGGAAAACTTTTTAAAGGTCCTTGAGGAATCTGCCTTTGATTCAGGAAAAATACTGAAAATCCTTGATTTCAGGTCCCAGCCAAAGGATCATCCTTATCTTCTATGCCTTCCAGAGTCGAACTATCTCAAATGTGCTCTTCTTCAGGTTATGCAAAGATAGAATTTTTCGCTTTTTTAAATCAAAGATATTGTCAACTCACTTTCCTCACTAAATCCTTTATCCAGAATCTTTTCTCCTTTGAAAATAGCCCATGTGGGGAGTATCTGATACCTTTTTGTCATATGATACAATTCCAGTGCAGAATTAGCTATGAAAATATACCATATCCTTTCTTTATTGAAGGGATTTGAAATTGCAAGGAACAATCCATCATCAGGAGATGAAAAGAGCTTCCCATTCCATTCAAAAAACCCTCTTCCAAACCTAACTGGAATTTTTCCCTTAAATCTTTCAAGAAGAGAGTTATCTTCAGGGCTTCCCATTATTAATAGGTCATGGGATGAAATTTCATCCATTGTTAGCTCGCTATCCTTTTTAAGAGGGAGAAGAACCTCTGTGAAGGCATCAGCTATTATGTTCTGAAATCTCATTGCAAGTGTGCGGTTTGTGTCGGTGTGTTTTGAGGTTCCATATACTATGTAAATTTTTTTAAAATCATCAGTTATATTGGAAAATGTGTAAAATTCTTTCATATTTAGAGGCACATCGTTGCATACATTAAAGGTTAAGGAGTCTGGTTTTGAAGGAAGTTCAAAGGCGAATTCGCTAATTTCTGTATTTTTTATCTCGATTAATTTCATTATATTTTTGTCATTCCAATTAATTGAAATTGTCGTGAAGAAATGATAGAAGGGTTTATTCTGATAAATTTTTAAAATTAGTTTCCATGAAGGACCAGATCTTTTAACCTCTGCTTGTGGTTTTATGGAAGGCAATCCCTTCATCTCCAGCCATTGTTTGATAAAGGCATCAATTTTTTTATCTGATTCTTCCTGTAAAATTCTCATTATATCCGAATTTGAAACTTCCTTTTCCATAAATTCATTGTGGATTCTTTTCATTACCTTCGAAAATTTCTTGTTTCCCAGATAAACCCTCAGCTGATGAAGGAGGAAGGTTCCCTTTACCTTCGGAATTTCATATTTCCTGTATCCATTGTAAATTCTGCTTCCATCAATTGCCTCTCCATCACCTTCCCTTGAGATTATGTAAAGGAGTCTTTGATTTAATTCCTTAAACTGATCTTTAAAATGATTGAAAGCCTTATCCATAGGGTCAGGAATTCCATTGAGTATATTCCAGTAGGCTGATGTTCCGCTCACAAACCAGTTTTCAGAATCGGATGAAGGATATACTGTATTTATCCAAAGATCTTTTTTATCAAATTTTAAAATCTCTCTTATTTCCGAAAAATCGCTGAAAACTTCTGACTTCCCTCCTTCCCTTCTAAATTTTTTCCTTGCTTCCTTTAACTTCTCAGTTATATAGATTGGAGAAAAAGCTGTGTAGCCGAGGGTGAGATGGGGGGTGGCCCCTGGCAAATCAGGAATCAATCTGCTACCTTTTTCAGGAAATTTCTCTCTAAGAGTGGTTTTACCGAAATGGGCAAGGAAGACAAGCTTTTCAGCCATCTCTGAAGTTGTAATCTTTCCATCGCAGGCATGGGGTCTATTTATTGGAGAGCTTGCCCAGAGTCTCGATAGTGATATTGAATCAATCTTTCCAAAATAATTTTTATAGAAATCATAAAATTCAATATCCCTGTTAGAAGGTTTGTAGATGAGGTCAAAGGGAGAATTTAAGGGATTAGACACATACTCCTTTCTCACTTCAATATCCTTTGCATTGTTATCACTCCAGTAAAATCCCACTGTTCCTCCGGGAAAATCATTATTACGGCTCCTCCACAATTTGTGCTTATTTGTTCCAAGAAGGAGTATGGCTATCTCGTCGGTCTTTGTGTCTGCTATAAGCCAGTCATTTGTGTAAAGCCCATTGTTTCTATCAATAAGAATTGAGACCACATCTTCTATACTCTTCCCATACTGTATCGCCTTTCTTATCCTGTTGGATTGTGGAGTTCCCTCTATGTTAAAAGGAGTCTGCATAACAGTTGTTTCACCGATCATTATTCCTGCTGAATTTATATAAAAGTCCGCCCCAGAATGTATTCCTCCAGGAAATGTCTCATAAACAAATCTGAAACCCTTTGAGGGAACAAGATCACATATTACATTCCAGTGAACCCCGGTGTATCCATTCCACATGAAGAGCTGTCCAAATACAATCCGTCCATCTTCGGAAGCTGGTTTTGTTGCAAGAAGGGATGAGCATTTGTGAAGAATTTCAGGAATTTTTAGCTCATCCTCCTTTTCTCTAAAATCTATTTTTGAAAGGGGATGGGGAGTGCGGAAAAGGGCTGAAGAGAGCTGACCTATGTCAACAGCGGAATTTATAGTGACAATATCTATAAGATCAAGGGGTCTTTCAAATATTTTCGCTCCAGCCTTGACTGCTCCATCAGCAATCCCTTTCATCTCCTCAAGAAATTCCTTTTCAAACTTTGTCAAGAAGAGGGAATTTGCAAGAAGTCTCATCTCATTCCATCCATTGGATGGATTTTCAGGATTTGCTCTTATTGCAAGCTTTTCGATATAGGAAACTATTTCTTGAGAAAGGAGGAATCCATGCTGATAACCCCTTTCATAAGGCTCACCCTCTATGTGGATAAAGATCCATCCATTCTCATCGTATCTGTAGGCTTCTCCAAACCACCTTACCCTTTCCATAGGAATGAACTCATTTATATCTTCAACTTCCTCAACAACTATATCATCAAACCATGCCCTTCCTATTCCTTTCCCATTCATACCAAGATTGATCTTCACGCAATCAATACCTTTTGTTGCAATAAAAAGAGTCTCAACCTTTGTCCAGTCAGATGTTCCTCCAACTGTGGGAGAGTGATTTGTAAAGGGGAAGGAATGCATTGAAAGACAGGCTGGAAGGGATGTTGGGTATCTACTCTCTGAATCAGAATAAACCTTATCTGTTCTGATCCATCCCCTTAGCCGATAAATATTTCCAACCTTTAAGGGAATCTTATTGAGGCAAATTGTTGAAGAGCAAAAATCAGTGTTTTCAATTAAAAGACTCTTTCTGCCCGAATGGCTTGAGCTGGAGTCAACAACGATTTTAACTTTATTTGAATCTGAAAGGTATTGAGTCCAATTCTCAGGGATTCTATCGAACCCCTCAAAATCCTCTTTAAAAACAATATTTCCTTTTTTTAAATCTCCCATTGAAAGGTATGTGAGGATTAAAACTGAAATAAAAAAGAGTCCGATCTTCCTCATTCTAACCTCCCTGAAATTTTTAGATTGATAATTAAAAACATTTTAAAGAATATTTTATTTCTCCTGATGAGAAAATCAAATCAATGTATAAGTTAAATACATTTGCGACATTATCCCATTTTCGATCAAGTAATCTATCAGGTTCAGGAAAGAGATTTATGGGGTCTTGTGGTGTGGCAGAAAATCAAATAATCAGCGAGTTTTTTTATTGAATATTCTGAAACCTCAAGCTATAGAATCCTTTTATTCTACTAAAAAGCAGGATATGAATTAGAGATATGGTTATGGAGAAAGTGTTTTTTCAGTTATGGAAAATTTCCCTTTGCACCCCTTTCTTCAAAGACCTTCCCATCTTCCACTCTGAAAATCCTGTCAAAATTGGCTTCTTTGAACTCCCTGTGGG
>JBBIMS010000218.1:0-3904 GCA_037444285.1 Candidatus Aminicenantota bacterium
AATTTTTGATGAACCTACTATAAGCCTGGATCCAGAAGGAGCTTATCAAATAAAAAAACTTATTTTTGAGTTAAATAAAAAAGGGAAAACCATAATCCTCTCAACCCATATCCTCACAGATGTAGAAGAACTTGCCAGCAGGATAGCAATTTTCCATAAGGGGAATCTTCTTGCAGTGGATTCCATCTCTAATCTCAGTGGAAAAATTGGCTTAAAATCAAAATTAACAATTTCTCTTCAGAGAAAAGAGAGCTTCTTCAAAAGCTACCTGTAAATATATTGAATTTCTGGAATTGCACTGCAACAATAGAGGCGGGTCTCACTGAAAAATGGAGAATATTGAAACTTCTTGATTCCAATGGATTTGAAATTGCAGATTTTACAATAGAAACACCCTCCCTTGAGGAGGTTTTAAGATTATTTTTAATGAAAGGAGGCAGACATGAAATTTAAATTTTTTGTCATTTTATTAATTCTTTCTATTATTCCTTCTGGCTGCAAAAAGGAAATTAAGCCTGTTGATGTAAAACCTGATGTAGACATATGTTCAGCATGTAAAATGAACATTACCAAGTTGAATTTTGCCTCTGAAATCATAATGAAGGATGGAAAAGTTTTTAAGTTTGACGACATTAATTGCATGAACACTTATGTCAACAGGAATGGTATAAAGAGAGTAGATGTAAAGGCAATATTTGTCCGGGACTACGAGACATCCGAGTGGATAAATGTTGATAAAGATGAAGCTTACTTTTTAAGGTCTAAAACGAGGAGAATATTTACACCAATGGATAGTGGTATAATTATCTTAAAGGATAAGGAGAGGGCTGAAAGATTCGCAAAGGAGAATGATTGTGAGTATTTAAATTTCCAAAATATAGTAAGATTCCCTCAATGACATGAAAAATCTTCTTATTATTGCAAGGTATGAATTTGTCAGTTTTTTGAGGAGCAAGTATATACAACTCCTTTCTGTGATTTTTCTTTTGCTCACTATTTTCATATCTTATTTTGGAGCTATTGGAGCTGGATATAGAGATTTTCTCGGCATGTTGAGAACTGCAGGAACTCTTTTTAATCTTATTCTTATAACTTTTCCATTAATATCTCTTATAATGGGCACAATAAGTTTTACCACTGATAGAGCTTATATGGAGCTTCTGCTCTCTCAACCATTGAGAAGGTTTGAAATTTTTGCAGGAAAATATCTCGGTGTATTCCTTTCCCTTTTCGTCTCAACTATTGCAGGATTTGGAGTCGCAGGAATTATGATTTCCTACTACTCAGGGATGGAAGGATTAAAAGGATATTTGATAACCCTCTTAATTTCTCTGGTCATTTCATCCATATTCCTATCCCTTTCCACTATCATTTCTATTCCCATCCGACAAAGAGGGAAATCCCTCGGAGTTTCCTTTCTCATCTGGGTTTTCTCGGTAATTATTTATGATCTTCTGGTGATAGGGATTTCAATAATTATAGGTGGGAATCAAGTAAATCTTTTAACAATTTTTTCTCTATTTTTTAATCCTGTTGATATTGCAAGAATATGGGGCTTTCAAATGATCGGTGCAGAATCCTTCCTTGGACCATCTGGTTCTTATCTTCTAAGCAAGTTGGGAGGAGAATATACTCCATTGGTATTAGGGATTGCCTTTATATTTTGGGTGATATTTCCTATTTTAATTTCTTACAAAGTTTTCAAAAATCAAGATTTTTGATATGGGTACTAAACAATTATCCTTGGTATTAAAGGGTTTATTCTTGTTACTATTTCATAGTTAGCTGTTCCACAAAGGGAGATAAGATAGAGGTAATAGCTTAGTTTTTCCAAAATCATTTGATATGACATCCTACACCAATCCTGATTGTCAAGTTCTTGTAGAAGTTAAATACATTTGCGACATTTCTCCATTTTCAACAAGACAATCTATAGGACTCTTCAATCCAAAGGATTTATGAGGTCTTTTGGTGTTGTAGAAGATCAAATAATCAGCAAGTTTTTGGTTAAATAGTGGTTTATCCTGGATTGTCACCCAGAGGTTCCAGAAGTAATGCGTACAATTCCCAACCAAGCCATTGAAAAGATTGAGGGGAAAATGAGGAAATGTAATAATGCAAGACCTGACCCCATAATATTATAACTCATTTTAACCTGCCTCTCTTGCAACTAATTCAAATCCTGCGAGGATTTTTATCATTATAAGTCCATTTGAATAGAAAAATATAAATCTATATAATTTACTATGATAAACAAAATTCTTGTGGCGAACAGAGGGGAGATAGCAATAAGAGTAATGAGGGCTTGTAGAGAGCTCGGAATTCCATCTGTTGCAGTTTACTCAGAAGCTGACAGAAAATCCCTCCATGTCCAGATGGCTGATGAGGCTTACGAAATTGGTCCTCCACCACCATCAGAAAGCTATCTTAATATCTCCAAAATAATTGAGATTGCAAAGAAAACAGGAGCAAATGCGATTCATCCAGGTTATGGATTTCTTGCTGAAAACTGGCAGTTTGCAAAGGCTTGTGAGGATGAAGGAATAATATTTATTGGACCAAACCCAAATGCAATGAGGCTTCTCGGAAACAAGGTTGAATCAAGGAAGGAGATGGAAAAGGCGGGGATTCCTGTAATTCCCGGGATGAAAAGCTCCTCAAGGGATTTTGAGCTTTTCAAAAGGGAGGCGGAAAAAATTGGTTATCCTGTTCTAATAAAGGCTGCAGGAGGAGGTGGTGGAAAGGGAATGAGGATAATCAGGAATTCGGATGAGCTAATTCCATCCCTTGAGTCTTCCATGAGGGAATCAAAATCAGCATTTGGCGATGACTCGGTTTATCTTGAGAAATTTATAGAGGAGCCAAGACATGTTGAGATACAGGTTCTTGCAGACAATTACGGAAATGTTGTCCATCTCTGCGAAAGGGAATGCTCTGTCCAGAGAAGGTATCAGAAGATCATTGAGGAAAGCCCATCCCCTGCCCTTGATGAGGATTTGAGGGAGAGAATGGGAGAAACAGCGAAAAAGGTCATAAGGCATGCGGGATATAACAATGCTGGGACAGTTGAATTCCTTCTGGATAAGGAAAGGAATTTTTACTTTCTGGAAGTTAATGCAAGGGTTCAGGTTGAGCATCCAGTAACTGAGATGGTTACAGGAATTGACATAGTGAAGAACCAAATCCTGATAGCAGATGGGGAGAAGTTGAAATACAAACAAGGAGATATAAAGCAGAGGGGGCATGCAATAGAGGGAAGAATATATGCAGAAGACCCTGAGAATAATTTTCTCCCTTCTCCCGGGAAAATCCTTTTTTTAAAGGAGCCCTCTGGCGCAGGTATAAGATGCGACTCTGGAATTTTCTCAGGTTTTGAAGTTTCTCCTCTATACGATCCAATCCTCTCCAAGCTTATTGTCTGGGCTGAAGATAGGGAATCTGCAATAAGAAGAATGGCTTCTGCTTTAAGGGATTATGTCATTATAGGAATTAAGACAACAATACCATTCCTCATTTCTGTTATGGAAAATCCAGAATTCATTAAAGGGAATACCTTTACAAACTTTGTAGAAAAATATTTTAAGGACTGGAAGGAGGAGAAGGAAGATTTTGAAAGGGAGGCTATTGTCTCTTCAGCGGTAATTCTTTTCAACAATTTAACGGTTAAAAAACCTGCAGAAAGGGAAAAATATTCTTACAATCCATGGCTTGAAATAGGTCCCTGGAGGAACTGTTAAATATGGAACTGAGAATTAAAGAGGGTGAAAAAACTTACAAGGTAAAGATTGAATACAAGAATAACTTTTTCATTGTCTCCTCATCAGATTTTGAGACCAAAGTATGGATAGAGAATTTAACGCCAAACTCTTTCCTTTTAAGGATTGGAGAAAAAACTTCAACTGTT
>JBBIMS010000219.1:0-3873 GCA_037444285.1 Candidatus Aminicenantota bacterium
AGCTACCGGAAAAACTCTCAGAGAAATTCAAATCCCTCTACACCCTCCTTTACAGGAAGTATTATGTGGATGAGATTTATGGTGCAACATTTGTAAAGGGGACATTAAATCTGGGAGAATTCCTTTCAAAATATGATCTTGCAGTAATAGATGGTATTGTTAATAGAACTGCAGATGCAACAAGAGGAACTGGCTCGGCCTCTGTTCTCTTTGACCTTAAAGTAGTTGATGGTGCTCTAAACAGTATGGCAGCTGGTTTTGGCAAAGGAAGTGGGATCTTTAGAAAGATACAGACAGGGCTAATTCAAAACTATCTTCTGGCAATAATAATTGGCATTTTCATAATAATTACATTGACTTTGTTTATTTAAATGGAGAGTGAAAAATGGAAATAGCAAAAATTCCCCTTTTAACCATAGTTACTTTCTTTCCCGCAGTAGGAATACTGATCCTTCTTCTAACTGACAAGGAAAAAACAAATTTTATTAAATTAACCGCCAATATTGTATCAGGAATCAATTTTCTGATTTCTCTTCTTCTTGTTGTTTACTTTAATCTATCAGCTGAAGGCTTTCAGTTTGTAGAGAAAGTTAGCTGGGTTCCCTCAGTTGGGATAAACTACTTTATGGGGATTGACGGAATAAGCCTTCTTCTTGTTCTTCTTACAACCCTCCTTTCCTTTATTTCTGTTCTTTGTTCATGGGGTGGAATAACAGAGAGACTGAAGGAATTTTATATTCTCCTCCTTCTCCTTGAAATTGGCATGATTGGTGTTTTTGTCTCCCTTGACTTTATCCTATTTTATGTATTTTGGGAAATTGTCCTTGTTCCAATGTATTTCTTAATTGGAATATGGGGAACCTACAACAAACTTTATGCTGCAATAAAATTCTTCCTTTATACTCTATTTGGCTCTGTTCTCATGCTCCTTGGAATCCTTGCTCTCTACTTCGTTCACGGAGCTGAGACAGGAGAATACACCTTTGATGCAGTAAAAATGATGTCCCACAGTTTTGATCCAAGGGTTCAATTTTGGGTATTCCTTGCCTTCTTCTTTGGATTTGCCATTAAAGTTCCTATTTTCCCCTTCCACACATGGCTTCCAGATGCCCATACTGAGGCTCCAACAGCTGGCTCAGTTCTCCTTGCCGGAATACTTCTCAAAATGGGAACATATGGATTTATAAGATTTTCTATACCAATCCTTCCTGATGCATCAAGGAAATTTGTTCCCTTAATGGTTCTCTTAGCATTGATTGCTATAATATATGGGGCTCTTGTATCCCTTATGCAAAAGGACTGGAAAAGGCTCGTTGCATATTCTTCTGTAAGTCATATGGGATTCGTTATGCTCGGAATGTTTGCAATGACTCCAGTTGCTCTTCAGGGTTCTGTGCTTCAGATGATAAATCATGGTATAAGCACAGGGGCTCTCTTTATGATTGTTGGTATAGTCTATGACAGAAGACATACAAGGCTCATATCGGAATACGAAGGGTTGGCAAAGGTTATGCCCCTTTACTCAGCAGTCTTTGCAATTATGATGTTCTCATCAATAGGACTCCCTGGATTAAATGGCTTTATGGGAGAACTGCCAATTCTTGTTGGCACATTCCAGGTTAGATGGGAATGGGCTGCAATAGCTGCAACTGGAATTATTCTGGGGGCTGCCTATATGCTATGGCTTTATCAGAGGGTTATGTTGGGAACAATAAAAAATCCTGCCAATGAAAAGATGCAGGATCTGAATTTGAGAGAATTCCTACAGTTTATCCCTCTAATTCTTCTTGCCTTCTGGATTGGAATCTATCCAAAGCCCTTTTTCAAAATTATGGAGAAGCCAATTTATAAAGTGGTTGAAAGGGTTAATCCTGATGCTTTGAAAGCTCCTGCTAAAATTCCTTTAAATATTTTCCCTTCAGGAGAGAAAGATGTTAAATGATTTAGCCTCAATTTCTTCTGAAATTTTTCTATCTTTTGTCCTGATAGCCTTTCTCATTGTTGACCCTTTCTTGAAAAAGAAGAGGATTATCCATTTTCTATCCCTTTTTTCCCTTACGGCTTCCTTTGTCCTACTATTCCTTCAACCCCTTTCAGACTCTCTATTTTTCAACACTTTAAAAGTTGATCAATTCTCTCTATTTTTCAAAGGAATAGTTATTGTATCATCTTTCCTCGTAATCCTTCTTTCGGAAAGATTCCTTGAGATAGAGCAAGTTAAACTAACTGAGTATTACTTCTTTGTACTTCTTGCAACTGTGGGGATGATGTTTATGGCATCCTCCACTGATCTTATAACAATATTCCTTAGTTATGAGATTATGGCTATTGCATCATATTTTCTTTCGGGATATCTTAAAAAAGAGCAGAGATCAAATGAGGCTGGAGTTAAGTATTTTATTCTTGGAACCCTTTCAACAGGAATTTTTGTATTTGGATTCTCCTTTATATTCGGTTTGACCTCTTCAACATCCCTTTCTTCAATAGCTGAAAATATAAAAAACTTTTCCTATTCTCCAGTTTCCATTCTTGCAATCCTTTTTATTATGTCAGCTTTATTTTTCAAGATCGCAGCTGTTCCATTTCATATGTGGACTCCAGATGTTTACGAAGGAGCACCTACCCCTGTAACCGCATTTCTCTCAGCAGGTCCAAAGGCTGCTTCCTTTGCAATATTTTTGAGACTATTCCTTGAGGCATTCCCTTCCCTCGAAAATAAATGGAAACTTGTAATTGCATGGGTATCCTTTTTTACAATGACCTATGGAAATATTGCAGCCCTTACTCAGAAATCTCTCAAAAGAATGCTTGCCTACTCTTCCATTGCCCACGCAGGATATATTCTTATTGGTTTCACTGCTGGCGGTGAGTTCGGATACTGGGGGGTGCTTTTCTATATTCTTACCTATGTTTTTATGAATATTTCAGCTTTTGGTTTAATCCTTTTCCTCAGAAAAGGTAATTCATGGGGGGAGGATATTGACGATTTTAACGGTCTTTCGAAAAGATCCTTGATTTTATCTGCTGGAATCATAATTATTTTAATGTCCTTAGTTGGAATTCCTCCTACAGGAGGATTTATAGCCAAATATTTGATATTTTCTTCTGCCATAAAGGAGGGATATGTAGCTCTTGCCATTGCAGGCGTTTTAAACTCAGCTCTCTCCCTCTTTTACTATTTTAGATTGGGTCAGGCACTTTTTATGAAGGAACCTTCTGAAGAGATCAGATATGAACCAGATTCTTTTGTTTCAATGGCAATCACATTTTCTGTTTTAGCCCTCCTTTTACTTGGGATTTTACCCGCTCCCTTTATGAGCCTTGCGAAACTATCCCTTTTAAAATAAATATATTTTTTACTGTTTTACCCTTCCCCGATCATTTTCAGAAAATCTTCCTCTGATATTGTCTTAACTCCAAGGGCTCTTGCTTTTTCAAGCTTTGAGCCTGGCTCAGATCCCACAATTAGATAATCTGTCTTTGAACTTACGGAAGAGGAGACTTTACCTCCAAGGCTAACAATTAGTTTTTCTGCCTCATCTCTTGTATATTTAGATAGAGTTCCTGTAATGACAAAAGTTTTTCCTTTGAGGACATCCTTTACAACTTTTTCTTCCTTTTTTGACTTAACATTAACACCTGCAGATTTCAGTCTTTCAATAAGCTCAAGATTCTCCTTTTGTTTAAAGAACATCTCAATTGATTCTGCCACCTTTTCTCCTATTTCTCTAATTTTTAAAAGCTCCTCCCTTTTCGCCTTTGCAAGATCATCAATGGAATCAAAATTTTCGGCAAGAATTTCAGCAATATGCTCTCCCACATATCTTATTCCGAGAGCATAAATAAGCTGTGAAAGATTGTTCTTCTTACTGT